>JAFWTP010000101.1 GCA_017518845.1 Neisseriaceae bacterium | reverse complement strand
GCAGATGATAAGAGTGTTAAAGACAGTTTCAATGTCAAATCCAAAAATCTCATCGATGAAATTGACCAAAAATCCAAGCAATTAGCAACATTGCGAGAGAGTAAAACCGTACTGACGCAAAAGCGTTGCGAGCAGTGCAGCAAAGAAGTGCCTAATGACAGCCTATTCTGCCCATATTGTGGGGCATCATGCAAAGAGAGTGGTGCTGATGAATAATGTTATGCTGAAAAAATGTACGCAGTGCTTTGGTCTTGTCTTCCATGATTGGAAGTATTGTATCCATTGCGGCAATGATGTAAGCCTTGATAAAGCATGCAAAAAGGCATTCGCCTTTCCTGTGTTAAAAACCCAGTGGGGGGACGCAAAATTAAAAGAATTATACAAAGAAGAAGTCGCTTTTTTGCCGACAAACACAACGCCCAGCACAACAGTGAGTGCAGTGGCAAGTTCTATGGCTAATACTGTGGCAAGCACTGTGGCAAATGCTATGGCAAGCAAAACGGCAAGCACTGTTGCTAATACAGTAGCAAGTGCAACGGCAAGTGCCGTAGCAACCACAACGGCAAGTACAACCGCCATTACCACAGCAAGCAAAACGGCTATCACAACGGCAGGCAAAACGGTTAGTAAAACAGTCAGTACCACAGCAAGCAAAACGGCAAACACAACGAAAACCCTGAAAGGTATGACCAACTCAGTTTCTAAAATGCTGTTTGAGGGTGAGATTGTTGAACCCATTGAATTAGGCACAGATGAAAAAAGAGAATTAGTTGTTGATATTACTGACCGAACAGTCAAACAAAACGGCAAAGAACGGGTTTTGTTACAAGATATTCACCTGAAATTGTGCGATGGCGAAATGTGCTTGATTTTAGGCGGCTCGGGTGCGGGTAAAACCACTTTCTTAAATGCGGTTATGGGGGCGGAACGGGCTAATGCCAAAGTTACATACGGCGGTATTGATTTGTATAAAGATTATGACAGACTAAAACATTTTATCGGCTATGTGGCACAAATGGACCCCTTGCGAATGGACGACACGGTTTATATGACGCTACACAGTGCCGCACAGTTAAAACTGCCCAAGCAAATTGTGGAAGACAAAGAACAGTTAAATGAACGAATTAAAATGGTTTTAGAAACCGTGTCGCTCACGGAAGAATCGGAAAATTTAGTCCGAAAATTAAGTGGCGGTCAGAAAAAACGGCTGAATATTGCGGTTGAATACATTACAAATCCGCACTTATTCTTTTTGGACGAGCCTGATTCTGGGCTTGACGGCAGCCAAGCTAGAATTTTAATGGAAAATTTAAGAACCATTGCCGATACAGGTAAAATTGTCATGCTGATTTCGCATGTACCTGACCGAGTGCTTCATTTATTCGACAAGGTAATTGTGTTAGCCAAAGATAAGCGTTCAGGTGTGGGCGGTTTGTCGTTTTTTGGCAGTGTGAAAGACGCTTTGCAACACTATCAAACCGAAACATTAGAGGGCATTGTGGCTGTTTTGGATAAACAAAGTGGTGCGGCGTAATAGT
>JAFWTP010000100.1 GCA_017518845.1 Neisseriaceae bacterium | reverse complement strand
TTTCGATTTGGATATTCTGCCTATGGACGCAATTGACGGCGTAACATTTATACAAGGCGACTTTCGCGAAGAGACCGTTTTGCAACAATTAGAAAACGCAGTAGGCGAAAAAGCGGTTGATTTGGTGATTTCCGACATTGCCCCCAATATGAGCGGCAACACAGTAACTGACCAAGCGAAAAGTTTTTATCTATGCGATTTGGCTTTGGACTTTGCCCGCAATCACTTAAAAGACGGCGGCAATTTTTTAATCAAAGTCTTTCAGGGAGCGGGTTTTAACGAATATATGCGAGCGCTAAAATCGTCTTTTGAAAAAACTCTATCCGTCAAACCCAAAGCATCTCGCGGCAGGTCAAATGAGATTTATTTATTGGGTTTAGGTTTTGAAAGATAAATAGCCGCCTTTCTAACCCAGCATTTATATAGTCAATTCAGACCAAAAGCAGGCAAGGCGAGCCAACGCTGCATGCTTTTGGTATGAACCGACTATATTTTTCCTAACACGCCCCAATACCCTGTACGCATTATGGTGAAATAACAGTAGTTTCTCACAACAACAATCAATGCTCCCTGAAAAAATTTTATTTGCCAAAAGCATTGCTTTTCAAAAATTTTTTGGTATATTCAAACTTTCCACTCAACTGATACACAGCACCCAAAAATGCACGCATTAGATTCTGTTGTTATGCTTTTGGCAGTGGCGGTTTTAACCGTGATTATCTGCCGCCGTTTGCATATCCCGACTATGTTGGGTTATCTGATTGTGGGCTTTATTGCGGGTCCTGGTGTTTTGCACATTATCTCGCAAACGGAAGCCACTGATTTTGTTGGCGAAATCGGTATTGTGTTTTTAATGTTCAGCATCGGTTTGGAGTTCTCTCTGCCTAAATTGCGGGCGATGAAGTCTTTGGTATTCGGTTTAGGCTCGATGCAGGTGATTTTCACCATGCTTCTGATTATCGGCATTGGGTTGATTTTGCGTATGCCGTTTTTGGTAGCATTAGCGTTAGCAGGGGCGATGACGGTGTCTTCTACGGCGATTGTTAGCAAAATGATGGCAAGTCGCGGCGAATTGGGTTCGCACCACGGGCAAATGGTGATGGGCGTGCTGTTAATGCAAGACATTGCGGTGGTGCCGCTGATGATTTTAATGCACACGCTGGCAGGCGACACTTCAACCTTGTGGGAAGATTTGGGCTTTGCCTTGCTGAAAATGGCTGTGGTGCTGTTTGTGCTGTTGTATTTGGGCGAAAAGTTAATGCAGCCGTGGTTTAACTTGGTTGCCAAGTTAGAGCAGTCGGAAGTGTTTATGCTCAATGTGCTGTTGGTTACATTGGGTGTGGCGTATCTGACTGAATTAGCAGGATTATCGCTGGCTTTGGGGGCGTTTGTGGCAGGTATGTTGATTGCCGAGACGCAATACCGTTTTCAAGTGGAAGACGATATTCGCCCGTTTCGCGATACGCTGTTGGGCTTTTTCTTTATTACGGTTGGTATGAAGTTGGATACTGCCGTTTTATTCGACAATTATATTCAAATTTTAAGTTTTTTGGCGGTGCTGATTGTGCTGAAAGCGTTTGTGGTGTATTTGGTGTCGCGTATGGGGCAACACAAACGCAAAGATTCTTTTCAGGCAGCCCTTTATTTGGCACAAGGCGGCGAATTTGGTTTTGTGCTGTTGGCACTGGCTTTAAAAGACCATTTAATTGCGATTGATTTTGTGCAAATTGGCACGGCGGCAATTTTGTTGTCTATGCTGATTGCACCGATTTTAATCGGCGTAACCCCTTGGATTGCCAACAAAATTTTCAGACAATCGTGGGACGAAAAAGCAGTCGATTTGCACCAAATGTTGGTTGAAAATATGAGCAAAAGCGACCATGTCATTATCATCGGTTTTGGCAGAACGGGTCAAACGGTTGGGCGAATGCTGAAAGCGGAGAGCATTAACTATTACGCTTTGGACAACAATGCCGAACGCGTTCAGGCAGCCCGTCTGGCGGGTGAGCCGATTGCCTTTGGAGACGCAAAACGCAAAGATATTCTCCTTGCCGCAGGCTTAAAACGCGCTCGTATGGTGATTTTGACTTCGCATTTATTCAAAGAAAACGAGCATATTTTGTCGGTGATTATGGCAGAAAGCCCTACTCTACCTGTGATTGTGCGTTCTAACAGCGATGATAATGCCCGCATTTTGGGCGAAAAAGGTGCGTCAGGCGTGATTTCGGACGAACAAGAAACAGGTTTGGTGTTGGCCAGCGAAGTCATGCTGTATTACGGTATGCCGTTTTACCGCGTGTATAACATTATCCGCGGCGTGCGGCAAGACAAATACGGCATGCTCAAAGACATTTATTTGGGCGATGACGAAAAAGCCGCTGCACAAGGCAGCAAAAGCATTTACCGCGACAGCATACAACTGCCCCAAGGTGCATTTGCCGTGGGACGCGAGTTACGCGCCCTGCCCTTTACGCAATTAAAAATCGAACTCATCGGCATACGGCGTGGCACACAACTCATCAAAAAACCCGCAGCCGAATTCACACTGATTGAAAACGATGTGGTGTTGGTCATCGGCTTACCCGCGAATGTGGAACGCCTGAAACATATTTTATTAAGCGGAGAAAAATAAGTTTCAGGCTGCCTGAAAGATAGTGAGTAGTTGCGTAGGGTGGGCAATTTATTGCCCACGCGTTTCAGTCATTATTTTCAGGCTGCCTGAAAAAATTATTTCATTGTTTTAAATAATCTTTTTTGTGCCATTTTTTGGTAAGCAGATTTTTCTTGGGCGTAATTGACAAATGGGTAAATGGCAATACCGCCACGCGGTGTGAATATGCCTGCCACTTCTAAATATTTGGGGTTAAGTAATTGCACTAAATCTTTCATAATAATGTTAATGCAATCTTCATGGAAATCACCATGATTGCGAAAACTGAATAAATACAGTTTTAACGATTTTGATTCCACTAAATATTTATCGGGAATATAACGGATTGTAATCCTTGCAAAATCAGGTTGTCCTGTTTTCGGACACAGCGAAGTAAATTCAGGACAATCAAGGGTTACCATATAATCATTTTCAGGGTGCTTATTGGAAAACTTTTCCAAAATAGACGGATTATAATCATAAACATAATCCGTTTTATTTTGTCCTAATAAAGACACCCCTTTTAATTCTTTTTCTGTGCGAGACATTGTTAATCCTGTTCTCGATAAATGGGTAATGCAGCATAACTTTGTGCCACAGGCATTACTTCTATTGAATTGATATTCACATATTGAGGCTGCCTGAAAACCCATAAAATGATTTCGGCAATATCGTCAGGTTTCACAAATTCAACATTTTCATACACTTGGGCAGCTTTTTCATTATCCCATTTGAAGCGTACATTAGAAAATTCAGTATCGCCACACAAACCAGGTTCAATATTGGAAACCCGCACTTTTGTGCCTGCCAAATCCGCACGCAGATTGCGGCTAAATTGTTTGACAAACGCTTTTGTCGCCCCATACACATTACCGCCTGGATAAGGATAAGTGCCTGCGATTGAGCCGATATTGATAATATGCCCTTTTTTTCGCTCAACCATTTTCGGCAGTATTTGTCGTGTTAAATAGGTTAATCCCAAAACATTGGTAGCAATCATTTGTTCCCAGTCGGCAAAATCGGCTTTATAGGCAGGCGCTAATCCTAATGCCAAACCTGCGTTATTGACTAATAATTCAATCTCTTGCCATTCTGCTGGAATTTGCGATAAGGCATTGTTTATGCTGTTTTTATCAGTCATATCCATTTGCAATGGCAAAAAGTTTTCACCTAATTCTTGTTTTAATTCATTTAATTTGTCTATGCGTCTTGCCGCACCGATGACACGGTAACCGTTTTTCACAAATAATTTGCACGCCGATTTACCAAAACCTGCGGACGCTCCTGTAATTAAAATCGTCATTTTTTTATCCTTTTTTGTTTGATTGAACAGTTTCAGGCTGCCTGAAATAAAAACACTTTTCCTTTTATTTTCGCCCTATCGGGCGAATTGGTGGGTCGAAGACCCACCCTACGGCAGGTTTCAATATTTATTTCAGGCAGCCTGAAACACCATTATATATAAAAAAAGACGGCGTTGCCGTCAATCCATTATGCAGAGAACCCCGCGAGTGTCGTTACAGCGAGATTCGCTTGAACCTTTGCGGTAAGGTCGGTAAGTGCCGTCCGATTTCGGGTACATTCGCAAGGAACGCGCACGCCCATCAAACTTTCACTCCCAAAGCGAAAATATTGGTTCTAAGGAATATGTGCTGTCCAACGAACACCGCAGGGAATGACTTTATTGTACGCTTTTTGGCGACAATGTCAAACGGCAAACATTATGCACAGCACAAAATACCGCAAAAATAAGTAGCCGCCAAAATCGGCGGCTGATATAGTCGGTTCAAACCAAAATCATGCGGTGTTAGTTCGCCTTGCCTGCTTTTACGCTAAACCGACTATAATTTTTATTTCAAAAATTTGCTGGCTAATGCGGCAATGTCATTCATATCCACGCCGTCTGATAAATCGAATTTAGCCGCGTCTTCGGCTTTGCCATGCGGGGTTAATTGATTGATAATATTCGGTAAATATTGTGCTAACAGGCTGGACGCTTCGGTATTATTCACGCCTGCTTGACCCGAAATTTTGGACAGCAAATCCGCACCCAAAGCGTTGCTGATTGCGTCTGCACTTACCGCTTGGTTGTCGCCATTGCCCACCCAAGACGCTAATGCAGGACCCAAACCGCCCGCTTGCAATTTTTTGAACACTTCCGTAATACCGCCTTGTTGCGATACTAAATTTTGCAATAATTTCAATGCCATAGCATTGTCTTTATTGCCGCCTAACACTTGTCCCAAGACATTGTCTAACATGCCCATAATCGTTTCCTTTTGGTTGAAAACACAATCGTACGCTCAATTTTACACGATATGTGAAAGTTGCAAAATAATCAGTAACGCCCCCACAATCGCACAATATATGCCAAAATACACCAACTTGCCGCATTTTACTATATTTATCATTAACTTACACGCAAAGCAACCGCTGATAAATGCGGCAACAAAACCCACTGTCAGCGGCAACATATCAATGCCGCCAAACACTTCTTCGCCTTTTAATGCCTTAACAATGTCCAACAGCATTTCGCCCAAAATCGGCGGAATCACCATTAAAAACGAAAATTGTGCCAGTGTTTCTTTTTTATTGCCTAATAACAAGCCCGTAGCAATGGTGCTGCCTGAACGCGACAGCCCAGGCAAAACCGCAAATGCTTGTGCCACACCGATAATGAATGCGTCTTTTTTGGAAATGGTGTCTTTAATGCGGGGTTTGGCGTAAAAACTGAATATCAATAATGCTGCGGTTATCAGCAAACAACAGCCGACAATGAGCAAGCCGCTGCCGAAAATTTGTTCAACGAAATCTTTAAAAAACAAGCCGACTATGCCGATGGGAATCATGGAAATTAGAATATTGATGACATATTGCGTTTCGGGGTTGTTTTCAAACTTAAATAAGCCTTTGAAAATCCAAGAAATTTCACGCCATAAAATCAATAAGGTTGAAAGCACGGTTGCCACATGCACGGCAACCGTAAAAGCCAAATTTTCGCTACCGTCAATGCCAAACAAATTCGCACCGATTGCCAAATGCCCACTGCTGCTGACAGGCAAATATTCCGTCAGTCCTTGAATAATCCCTAAAATTAATGCTTGTATCCAGTCCATAATATTTTCTCTATTATTTTTCAGGCTGCCTGAAAGTTTTTTTTGCATTGTCGTTTTATGGATAGGCGACCTGAATTTTCGGCTATGCCGAAAATTCAGAGATTGCCACGCCGTTATTTCATAACGGCTCGCAATGACAGTTGTTTTTTCAGGCAGCCTGAAAGAATTTATTCCGTTACGGTGGGCAAGAATGCCCACCCTATAAAATGTTGTTTGTTGCGGTGGGTCGAAGACCCACCCTACGACTTTTTTTTATTTTTCAGTCAGCCTGAAAATATAATATAAACAAAGCATTAAGCCTGTTTATTGGCTTCTTGCTGTGCCATTGCTTCGCGTTGTTGGCGATACATTTCGTCAAAATTTAACGGTGCCAAATACACGGGCATAAAGCCTGCACGCGTTACCAAATTGCTGATTTCTTCGCGTGCGTATGGGAAGAGAATGTTCGGGCAAGTAACATTCAACAACACTTCCAACGCTTCTGTGGGGAAGTTTTGTGCCAAGAAAATGCCCGCACTCACCACTTCAACCAAAAACATCGTGTTTTTCTCTTTGGTTTCTTCCAAAGTGGCGGTGAGCGTAGCGTGCAAGGACACTTCATAAAAACCGTCTTCCAAAGCCCGAGATGCAATGGCAATTTTAATGTCTAACTCGGGTTGCGTGCGTGTGCGAAACACTTCGGGTGCGTGCGGCACTTCCAAAGACGCATTTTTAATGTACAATTTTTCAATATTAAATGCAGGTTGCCCTGCTTCGTCTGTTGCTGTTGCTGGGTTTTCAGTCATAATTTTATTCCTTAAAAAAAAGAGTTATTGTCAATAAAAAGTTTCAGGCAGCCTGAAAATTAACATTCTGCCAAAAGTTTATCCAAAGCACCTTGCCGATTTAAGGCATTCAAATCATCAAAACCGCCAATGTGCGTTTGCCCAATAAAAATCTGCGGCACGGTTCTACAACCTGTTTTCGTCATCATCTCAATACGGCGTTCAAAGTCAAGGTCAATGCGAATTTCTTCCCACTCGCTAATACCTTTTTGTTTTAATAGACTTTTTGCCATTGTGCAGTAAGGGCAAAAATTTGTGGTGTACATTTGAATGTGCGGCAT
>JAFWTP010000099.1 GCA_017518845.1 Neisseriaceae bacterium | reverse complement strand
TCGGTTTAATGCCTACTGTTTGGTATTTGAAGAGTGTCCATATACTAATTACAATGTTGAACTTTTGTCTGATGCGGTGTGGATTAGAACGCCGAGTTTAATCGACAATGTTCCATATTTGGAAGAATTGATTGGCAAAGCCGATATATTTTTGCAGCAATTTCATACAGAAAAAGATTGGCTTGATTTTCTTGGACAAGATTTGCAATCTCATCCGTATGGGCATGTGATTGCTTCGCTCAAAAAGAATTTGTTACAGGAGTAACTTAACCATGCAAAACCAAATCAAAATCTACAAAAAACGCTTACGCGAAATGGGTTTCAAACGCAAAACTGACCGTGTTTTTTACTATGATAACAATGGTTTGTTTTATGTGGTGAGTTTCAAAATGCAGGGCAAGGATATTGACCAAATCGGCTTTGAAGTTTCACATAAAGATATGTTTGAAGACGGTGTGCCAAGCCAGCGGTGTAGTCCTGTGGGCGGTTGGTTGGGTTGGTGTGGTATGAGTTTCGGTATTGCGGGTTATGTGCAAGATTTGCCTGTAACGGACGCTGCGGCTATTTTAGAACGCTTAACCCAAGCGTTTTTTACTTATTTTAAAACCGCAAGCGATTGGCAAGCGGCGATGGATTATTTGCAAAGTTTTTCTTATCCACGATTTACACCTGGTAGCATTCCTGCTATTCACCAAGACGCAGGCGGTTTGCCTGTGGCTTGGTTTGGCAATGATATTGCAAACGAAATGCAAAATTGCCAAGAATTTGGCGAAAAAATTGAACAACTGTTTGAAAATTATGCCAAAAATGCAGGTTTTTCTGCGATAGATAATTTGAATAACGGTTTTGCTCGCCAAAGGGGCGATATTTATGAGTGTTTTCATCTTTGTTTTGATGATTTAGACACTTTTTTCCGTGTAGGTGCCCATGTTTGGAGTGATGCGTGTGTGGGTTATGGCGTGTCTGTTTTTTCTAATTTAAATGATGACCTTTTCCCACACATAGAATGGTTGCGAGTGGCTGATGTTTTGCGTCAGCCACAAATGATTGAAACGCTTTTTGCAGAACTCAATGCTTTTTGGCAACAGTTTAATACACCATTAGACTGGCTCAATTATTTGACAGTCGAAGACGGCAAGCATGCGAGTTATGTGTGCAGAAGATATTTGCCAGACTTAAAAAAAGCACTGAATAATTATCAAAAAGAAATAGATGAATTATCCGATGATACTTCTATACCCAGTCTGCCGGAAAACTTTCAGGCAGCCGATATTGAAATGCTTGCCATTGACGCAGGTGAATTTGTGATGGGTGCGGCAGAAAATGACCCTTACGCCATAGACTGGGAATATCCACAACGCACGGTAAAAATTTCTCGCCCCTTTCTCTTGGGTAAATATCCCATTACCCAAAAAGAGTGGCAAGCACTGATGGGCAATAATCCAAGCAGTATTAAGGGGGCAAATTTGCCTGTGGATAAAATCAGTTGGCATGACGCACAAGAATTTATTGCGAAACTGAACAAGCAAGCAGGACATAAGCGTTATCGCCTGCCTACCGAAGCCGAGTGGGAGTATGCTTGTCGGGCAGGCTCAAACGGTCTATTTTGTTTTGGCGATGATATTTCCAAGTTAGGCGATTATGCGTGGTTTAATGAAAATTCTGGCGGAAAACTGCAATCCGTAGGCAAGAAAAAACCGAATGCTTGGGGATTGTACGATATGCACGGCAATGTGGAAGAATGGGTACAGGACAAAGCAGGAAAATACCGTATGCTTTCGATTACCGACCCAAAAGGTTCTGCCAAAAGCGATACTCATATTTTTCGTGGCGGCAGTTATGAATGTGATTTTAATTTCTGCCGTAGCAGCAAACGCAGTAGCATGCGTCCTGAATTTGCACTCAACGGCGTGGGGTTGAGAGTGGCAATGGATATAGGCTAATGTGTTATAGTCGATTCACAGCAAAACCATTCAGCGTTGGTTCGCCTTGCCGTATTATTTATACTGTCTTCGGCTTCACTGCCTTGACTGCTTTTGCTGTGAACCGACTATAATCATCATTTCAGGCAGCCTGAAAACCATTAGGAGCAAAATATGCGTTTGATTATATTCAGTTTATTGTCCTTGCTTATTGTGCCTGTGTTTGCCGAAACGCCGTCTTTGGTTTTAGCCCAAGAGTATCGCAATCAAAACATTATCGGCTGGGCGATGAGTGAAAAATTAGACGGCGTGCGTGGCTACTGGGACGGCAAGGCTTTGTATAGTCGGCAAGGCAATCGTTTTAATCCGCCTGAAAACTGGGCGAAAAACTTTCCGCCGTTTGCGTTAGACGGCGAATTGTATAGCCAAAGGGGCAAGTTTGAACAAATTTCTGCCACAGTGCGTGCGAATAACGGCGACTGGGGCGATATTCAACTTTTTGTATTTGATGTGCCAAATGCCAACGGCGATTTATGGCAACGCCTAAAAACTGCCCAAGAGTGGAAAAATAGGCACCCTGAAAGCCGTTTGCAAGTGATTGAGCAACAC
>JAFWTP010000098.1 GCA_017518845.1 Neisseriaceae bacterium | reverse complement strand
GGCTGCACTAAACTCTCTATGTCATCTTTATTTATATCGTTTTTGTACTGTACCTAAAAATATTGAACAATTAGGGGCACGGTATTTAAAACGCCATCCATTATTGGATGAAGAGTTATTATTACAAAATATTGGTTGTAAGAGCCTTACCACACTACCTGAAAGCATTGGGCAGTTGAAGAATTTGCAAAAATTATATTTAGGTTATTGTGAAAATCTTAAAACGCTACCTGAAAATATTGGGCAGTTGCAAAAATTGCAAGTACTGAATTTAGAATGGTGCGACAATTTTAAAACGCTACCTGAAAGTATTGGAGAATTACAAAACTTGCAAACATTGGATTTAAGCGGTTGTGTGAATTTTGAAATGCTACCTGAAAGTATTGGACAGTTGCGAAACTTGAAAAGATTATATTTAAGAGTTTGCAATCTCACAACGATACCTGAAAGCATTGTAGAGTTGAAAAACTTGCAAGAATTAGATTTATTGGGTTGTAAAAATCTCACAACACTGCCTGAAAACATTGGGCAATTACAAAACTTGCAAGTCTTGATTTTAAATAGTTGCGAAAATCTCATTTCACTACCTGAAAGCATTGGAAAGTTGCAAAACTTGCAAACACTAGCTTTAATCGAGTGCGAAAATCTCACAACACTACCTGAAAGTATTAGTCAGTTGCAAAACTTAAAAGAATTGATTTTACGGAGTTGTGCAAATCTTACAACACTACCTGAAAATATTGGGCAGTTACAAAATTTGCGAAAATTATATTTAGACGGTTGCGAAAATTTAAATATATCCACAAAAACAATGAGAGCATTGGATATATTACGCTCATCAAATTGCGAGATACATATTTAATTAGTAATGTAATTTTTAATTACATAAGGAGTATAAAAATGTCTATTTCAAATGATATTACTCAATGGAAACAAATTCTCGGCGAAGATGATAATAAAATTATTCAACGCTTGATGAGTAAAAAATATCTTATACTAAGTAATTCAAATATAGATACACTTCCTGATAGTGTTGGTGAATTAACACAACTTGAAGAATTATCGTTACTTCAAAGTAATATCAGAAATTTACCTGAAAGCATTGGACAATTAACACAATTAAAATGCTTAAATTTATACGAATGTGATAATTTACATAATTTACCTGATAATATTGGTAATTTATACGAATTAAAATATTTATGGGTGAATTATAAAAACATTGAAAAACTACCATTAACTTTTAGTAAATTAACAAATTTACAAGATAATTGTTTACGCATAGCATTAAGCAAGATAGACGAAACACAAGATAACGGTCAAAGAGAAAAATTATTAGATATTCTTCTCTGTGTATTAAAAATAAGAGAAGAACTTATGGTTTATGATGCGTATTCTATACGCTACAACTTTAATACTTATGAAAAAGTTTCACATTACACAACACCCGATACTGCAATAAAATTATTGAAAAAAGAAAATAATGATAACAACGAAAAAAAATCAAGTCCATTGCGTATGTATGGCTGCAATCAACTTAATGACCCAAGCGAAGGGAAATTGATATATGATTTTTTTAATAGTTTAGATACACTTAAAAACAATAATATTGATTTACAACCTGTATTAGAACTAACTACTTGTTTGGCTTCTTTTTCTTTCAATCAAGACAGCCTTAATCAATTTCGTTTATATGGCAAAGATAAAGGAAAAGAAGCCACTGGCGTGAGTATCGGATTAAAACCAGATTTTTTTCATTATCTTCCATCAAATCTTGGTGAATATGAAAAATTTCCTTTATATCGTTGCATTTATTTTGACCCCAAAGTAAGATTAAATAATAAACCGTATATTAGAGTTGCCACTTGTGATGAAGTATCATTTTATCAACAGGGAAATCAACATGATTGGAAAAGTTATTATAGATACATTAGAAAAATTGAAAAAAATGTAACTGATTTATTTATGAAAATTGAAAGAAATATTCAATCCATATTTACAAATATAGAAGATATTAAAATAAGACAACAAATTATAGAAACAATTAGTTTTATCTTATTGCCATTAAGTTTTATGGTAAAACATGTCGCCTATAAAGAAGAACAAGAATGTCGTATTTTTCTTTTTACTGATTTTAATCATAGTGATAAAATCACAATAGAAGAAATACGAATGTATTCTAATTATTTACATATCAATGACTATGTGGAAAAAATATACCTTTCACCTGGTGCAAAAAAATATGCTGATATTTTTAGAGAATTAACTTTAAATCAAACAGAAATTATTCAATCAGATAAGCCTTTTAGAATAAATTAAAGTAAATTTTTTACGCTTTTTATATTTCTATTTTCAGGCTGCCTGAAAATCGTTTTGCAATGCCGTTTTTCATAGTCAGGAGATTACCACGCCTTGCCTTATGGCAAGGCACGACAATGACAGTTGTTTTTATCAATCATCATCAAATTCAAAAACGAAGCGTGTTAAAATACACCGTTTATCATTGTTTTTCAGGCAGCCTGAAAAAATGTAAGGGTTTGATTTTTATGGCATATCAAGTTTTGGCTCGCAAGTGGCGGCCACGCCGTTTTGCGGATTTAGTGGGGCAGGAACATGTGGTTGGGGCGTTGAAAAACGCTTTGCAACAAGGACGCTTGCACCATGCTTGGCTTTTGACAGGCACGCGTGGCGTGGGCAAAACCACGATTGCACGCATTTTGGCAAAATCGCTGAATTGCGAAAATGCCGAAAATGGCGAGCCGTGCGGCGTGTGTTCAAGTTGCACGCAAATTGACGCAGGGCGATTTGTCGATTTATTAGAAATTGACGCAGCGTCCAACACGGGCATTGATAATATTCGTGAAGTGTTGGAAAACGCTCAATACGCTCCGACCGTTGGTAAATATAAGGTATATATTATTGACGAAGTGCATATGCTGTCTAAATCGGCGTTTAATGCCATGCTCAAAACGCTGGAAGAGCCGCCCGAACATGTGAAATTTATTCTCGCCACAACCGACCCGCAAAAAGTGCCGATTACAGTGTTAAGCCGCTGCCTGCAATTTGTGCTACGCAATTTAACCGCAGAACAGGTGTTCGGTCGCCTGCAATTTGTGTTAGACGAAGAAAAAATCCATTATGATAACAATGCCTTACAACTTATCGGCAGAGCCGCCGCAAGTTCAATGCGGGACGCATTAAGCCTGTTAGACCAGTCGATTGCGTTAAGTTCGGGCGAAGTGTCGGAAAACAGTGTGCGTCAAATGTTGGGCGTGGTCGATAGGCGATATTTATTCGATTTGCTTACCGCAATCGCAGGGCAGGACAATGCCGAAGTGTTGGACTGCGTGCAGGAAATGTCGGCTCATTCTGTGGGTTTTGCTACTGTTTTGGACGAGTTGGCGGCATTGCTATTAGATTTGGCAGTAATACACGCCGTACCTTCGTCTGCCGACCCAAGTGTGGGCGATATTGCCGAAGTGCAAAAACTCGCACAGCAATTATCGGCAGAAGAAATTCAACTTTATTATCAATGTGTTATCAATGGTAAAAAAGATTTACCCCTTGCCCCTGATGAATATTCGGGCTTTTTGATGACGGTGTTAAGAATGCTGTCGTTCTCCCCTTTGGCGGCAAGGGAAGTGAAAATCGACCAGCAAATTGACGGCACAGAATTATCCGACCCAAAATAACTGCCCCTGCTGTTGTGGCAAATAATGGTAGGGGCGAAAACGAGCAAAAAAATAACTTTTCAGGCAGCCTGAAAGCACTTCCCGTGCAGGAAATTCGTCATTGCGAGCAAAGCGAAGCAATCTGTGAAAAATCGCCAGATTTTTCGGGTAGCCTATCCGAACAACGCTTTCCGAATAACGCACAAACAACGCCTGACGGCGTTATCGCTGGGTTGAAGCCCCACCCTACGGCGGAAGAAAACGATTATAGGGTGGGCATTCCTGCCCACCAAAACGCCGCAGGCGTTGATAATGAAAACATTTCAGGTAGCCTATCCGAACAACGCCACCCGAATAAATCGGCTACGCCTATTTATTCGGAGATTGCTTCGCCTGTTACACAGGCTCGCAATGACGATAACGGCAGCCTGAAACAAGAAAATCAATCTGCCGTAGGGTGGGCAACACAAGCCACCAACAACGCCGCAGGCGTTGATAATGAAAATGTTTCAGGCAGCCTGAAAGATAATCACAATACACAAGAAACCCCTGACGGCGTTGCGGCTGCCAAGAATGCCCACCCTATACAGGAAGAAACACCGAACGGCGTTATCGGTGGGTCGAAGACCCACCCCACGGTGAAAGAGAACACTCCCCTTGATTTACCCGAACTCACACCAGATAACTGGCATATTATTGTGCAGAAACTCACCCCACAATTAGGGGCGAATGTGTTGTTAGCACAACATTCATCGCTGATTAAAGTGGAACAGCAAAAAATCACATTAAGCGTGCATAAAAGCGGGGAATTATTTTGCAAACCTGCTCACTTATCTGCTTTGGGCGAAGTTTTGGCACAGCATTACAGCACGCAACAAAAGATACAACTTATTGAATGGCAAGATAATTTTGAAAGTGCCAGCCAAGCCAAACAACGCCATAAAGAAGAAGAACAACAACAACGACTACAAACCCTACAACAAGACCCATTTGCCCAGAAATTGCAACAAGTTTTTGGCGGTGTTTGGAGCGTGAAATAATGAGTATATGGTGTAGGGTGGGCAACTTTGAAGCCCTATGCGTTCTAATCTCATTTTTCAGGCTGCCTGAAACTATATAAAAATGCGTGGGCAACAAGTTGCCCACCCTACGATTGATGTATAATCCCCCTTTCAAAAAACCCTGCCTAATTTTCATTATGTCGAACGATTCGCCCAAAATTCTGATTATTGCCCCGTCTTGGATTGGGGATTGTGTGATGGCTCAACCTTTGCTGATGTTGCTCAAACGCCAGTACCCTGACGCGGTGATTGATGTTTTTGCACCCAAGTGGTCATTGGCGGTGATGAAACGCATGAGCGAAATCAACGACACCATTGAAAACCCATTTGGTCATGGCGATATTAAACTGTTTGCTCGCTATCGTGTGGGACGCTCGCTGCGAGCCAAAAACTATACGCAGGCGATTGTGCTACCAGGTTCCATAAAATCAGCATTAGTCCCCTACTTCGCAAAAATTCCCAAACGCACAGGTTTTGTCGGCGAAAATCGTTATGGTTTGCTCAACGACATTCGCCCTTTGGACGAATTATTGTTGCCCAAAATGGTTGATAGATTTGCGTCTTTGGCGTTTCTCTCTTCTGACCGCATACCGCAAAATGTTCCCAATCCACATTTAACGGCGGACGAAGTATCGCAACAAGGCTGCCTGAAAAAATTTAACTTGAATACCGATAAACCCATTATTGCCATGTGTCCTGGTGCGGAATACGGCGATGCCAAACGCTGGCGAGTGCGTCATTTTGCCGAAACAACCAAACAATGTGCGGCAAAAGGCTATCAAGTTTGGTTTTTCGGCTCAAATAAAGACGCGGACACCGCAGAGCAAATTGTCGAACAATCTGGCGGTTTAGGTGTCAATTTATGCGGCAAAACTTCATTAGATGAAGCGGTTGATTTGCTGGCTTTGTCATCTGCCGTAATCTGCAACGATTCAGGCTTAATGCACATTGCCGCCGCACTTAATTTACCGCTGATTGCTATTTACGGCTCGTCTTCCCCTGACCACACCCCGCCCTTATCGAATAAAGCCAAAATTCTGTCGCTCAATATGTCGTGCAGCCCTTGCTTTGAACGCACCTGCCCTTTGGGACATACCGATTGCTTGGAAAAACTCACGCCTGACCTAGTGATGAAGGCTTTGGAAGAGTTAGGTGCGTAGGGTGGGCAATTTATTGCCCACGCGTTTTACCCATATTTTTCAGACTGCCTGAAAAAATAAACAATCAATCATCGTTCATTTAACGCGTGGGGCAACAAAGTTGCCCACCCTACGGCTGTTTTCCTGCCCATATTGTCAATTTTTATATCGTTTTTTGACATATCGCAATGCAATATGGAATAAGAGAAAAAAGGTATTTCATAAGAGTATAATATTTCGCACTGTGCTGGGTTGCACAGAAATTTTTTCAACCCTTTGAAAAGGATAAATCCATGAAAGCTATGGTATATTATGGTAAAGGCGATATTCGTTTTGAAGAACGCCCCAATCCCACCATTCTCGAACCCACAGACGCCATTATTCGTCTGACCAAAGCCACCATTTGCGGTACTGATTTGGGCATTTGGCACGGCAAAAATCCTGAAATCGAACAAGTTGCTCGCGAAAAAACAGGTGAATGGAAAGGTCGTATTCTCGGACACGAAGGCATTGGTGTTGTAGAAGAAGTCGGCTCTGCTGTTACCCGTTGGAAAAAAGGCGATAAAGTCATCATCGCTTGTACCGCACACTGCGGCAAATGCGAAAACTGCCAAAAACAACTGTATGCACACTGCCAAAGCGAAGGCGGTAGTTGGATTATGGGCTACATGATTGACGGTACACACGCTGAATATGTTCGCACTCCTTGGGCGGACAATTCTTTATATCCATTGCCCGAAGATTTGGACACCGATACCGCAGTGTTGCTGTCTGACATTCTGCCAACAGGTCATGAAATCGGCGTGCAATATGGTCGTGTAAAACCAGGTCAAACCATCGCCATTATCGGTGCTGGCCCTGTGGGTATGTCTGTATTGCTCACTTCGCAACTCTATTCTCCTGCCACCATCATTATGATTGACTTGGACGACAACCGTCTGGCTATGGCAAAAGAATTGGGTGCAACTCACACCGTTAATTCAGGCAAAACCAACGCTGTGGAAGAAGTGATGAAAATCACGGGCGGTCGCGGTGTGGATTGTGCGATGGAAGCCGTGGGCTATCCTGCAACATTCGATATTTGCCAAAAAATCATCAAAGAAGGCGGTCGCTTGGCAAATGTAGGCGTTCATGGACAACCCGTGAATTTTGAAATCGAAAAATTGTGGATTAAAAACATGACCTTAACCACAGGTCTGGTAAATTGTAATACCACAGAAATGCTGCTCAAATCTTGCTGCTCTGGCAAATTGAAACCAGGCAAATTGGCAACCCACCATTTCAAATTCAGCGAAATGGAAGAAGCCTACAAAGTGTTTGAAAAAGCAGCAGACCACAAAGCCATTAAGGTGATGTTGGAATACTAATCCCATAGTGAAAACTTAATGCGTTAAAAGAAAAGACGGTTTTTGAATAAAACCGTCTTTTTTGGTGAAGGGAAAATTTTTCAGGCAGCCTGAACTTGTTATCATTAGACATAAATAACAGAATTTTTTACTGTATTATTTTGATTAAATTCATTTTTACGCCAAGAACTTTCGTCATTTAAAACAATCCACCTTTGTTCTTCGGTGCGATAAAACCAATCCTTATCAATTTGATAATAAACTTGCAAGCCCTTTATTTCGATAATATTGGCAATATTGTTATCATGATAATTATTTTGATCATAATCGGTAAAAGTTCTTTGCCCCATTTCTGCATAAAGTTCATTCAGACGGTCTAAAATATCACATAAATGCTCGTCCATTTTTTCTACATTCAGTCCAATTTCTTTGGCTTCTCGCAATAAAATGGGATAGTCATGCGTTGGATAAGCACTGTTTAATTTTTCACTAATTGATTTGATTTTATTTTCATCTTGATAGTGGTATTGCAGAATTTCGCTACAAATTTTCAAAGATAAACTGGTTGCCCTATCAACCGCACCAAAAACCAAAGGGTGAATATACTCATACAATGTGTTATATGGATTTTCATCTATTGACTTTTCATTGTCTTTCCACAATTTAATAACTCTATCTAATTCATTCATGGACACACTCACCAAATCATTGGTTCTGGTGCGTGGAGATAATTCGTGCGTTAAAGAAGTATCCACAGAAGTTAAATAACCTAATGGACTCATCATAATTTTATTAGCACCTAACGCCATCATTGTTGCAGCAGAAGCACAATTTGACGGAATTAAAACAATTAACTCATCACAATGCGTACGCAAAATAGAAACAATTTTTAATGCAGCAATGCCACTTCCGCCATCACTTTTGATACAAAAATAAAGTTATTTAAATTTTTTTCCTTTAAGCAATCGATAAAAGGCAATCGCATCATTTTCACAAACATTACCAACATTGGAATTGTAATAAGTAATCAGTGGGGCTTTGAGTAATTTTTCAATTTGACTAATCGTATGTTGTGTTTCTACAAATAAAATAGGGGGTTGTTTGGGGGTTTTTTCCATATTTATTACCTTTTTTATTAAATTATTTTTTCAGGCTGCCTGAAAAAGTCTTTCAGGCAACCTGAAAATGATTTTGCCTAATTATTTTGCCAAATCCTGCAACACCCTATCCGTTCTTTCCAAAGTGGTTTGGATATATTCTTCATCGTGTGCCGCAGAAACGAAACCTGCTTCAAATGGCGATGGGGCAAGCGATATGCCTGCGTCTAACATGGCGTGGAAAAAGCGTTTGAAAAAGTCGTTATCCACTTTTTGCATATCTTGATAATTAACAGGCAATGTATGCAAACCAAAATAAATGCCAAACATACCGCCCACAGAATCTGCCAGCATTTGAATGCCGTGTTTTTCGGCTAATTTTTGCCAGCCTTGTGTCAGTTCAAAAGTGCGTTGGCTTAAAGTTTCGTAAAAGCCTTCTTTTTGAATTAACTCCAAAGTTTTCAAACCTGCGGCAACCGCAACGGGGTTGCCTGAAAGCGTACCTGCTTGATAGACATCGCCTAATGGTGAGATTTTCGCCATAATATCGGCTCGTCCGCCAAATGCTGCCAACGGCATACCGCCGCCGATGACTTTGCCCATAGTGGTTAAATCAGGCGTAATATTGTGCAGCGATTGTGCACCGCCTAATGCCACACGAAAGCCCGTCATCACTTCATCAAAAATCAACACCGTGCCGTAATGTGCGGTAATGGTACGCAGTAATTGCATAAATTCGGGAGTCGGACGCACCAAATTCATGTTGCCCGCAAACGGTTCAACAATCACGCAGGCGATTTTGTCGCCGTGTTGTTTGAATGCGTTTTGCAAAGATTGACAATCGTTATACGGCAACACCATGGTATGCCGCGTAAAATCGGCAGGTACACCGCCCGAATTTGGCGTGCCAAAGGTGAGCATGCCCGAACCAGCTTTCACCAACAAGCTATCGGAATGACCGTGATAACAGCCTTCAAATTTAATGATTAAATCGCGTCCTGTAAAACCGCGAGCCAAGCGAATGGCACTCATCATGGCTTCTGTGCCTGAACTCACCAAACGCACTTGTTCAACACTTGGCACGAGTTTGATAATTTCTTGTGCGATTTCAATTTCGCCCGCAGTGGGAGCCCCAAACGATAAGCCCGATTCCGCTGCTTTGGCAACCGCTTTCACCACTTCGGGGTGCGCATGTCCGACAATCGCAGGCCCCCACGAGCCGATATAGTCGATATAACAGCGGTCATCTTCGTCCCACACGCACGCCCCTTTGGCACTGCGAATAAAACGCGGCACACCGCCCACACTACCAAACGCCCGTACAGGCGAATTGACACCGCCTGGAATGTATTTTTTGGCTTCTGCAAATAATGTTTCGTTACGGTTGGTCATAATGATTTTTTCCTATATATTTAAGTTTCAGGCTGCCTGAAAAAGATTAAGGTGCAAATTTACCATATTTTGACAAACAATTTCTGCTATTGATAGGGTTTGTAAAGGCTATTTTTAGCAAGAAAATGCTTTCAGGCTGCCTGAAAATATAAACCGCCCCATTTGAGCGGTTTTTCAGGCTGCCTGAAAAGGTTACAGTGTTGCAATTTCCACTTTACTTTGCGAAATTTTACCGTGTTGATACAACCATTGTGCTGTTTCACGCCAAGAATACAGGGCAGAATCGCCTGTAATAAACATCGGGCGTGGAAAATTGCTTTCTCGCTTGCCTGACGCATATTGCGTAATGGCAGAACGGGTTAAGCCACTGCGTTTGGCAATTTCGCTCAACGATACAAAACCTGTTTCTTGCAAAATTAAATCGGTGAAACCCGCCTTGCGAATTTGAGCCATTGCGGTTTCAACTGCTTGTTTGGCGTTTTCGGCTTCACGGTCGAAAATCAGGCAAACCGCATTGTTTTTGCTGTATAACAAAGCATCGTCCAAGCCTGCGGCAAACAGTTTATCTTCCAAATCGTCCTGATAAACCGCATCACGCATTAAAATAGTAAAGTGATAAACATTCATAAACATTCCTTGATTTTTCTCATAATCTGCTTGGCGTGAAGTTCTGGATTACGGGGCGTACTCCACACACTCATTTGGTGTTCGGCGTGCTTTTTGACACAACGCAAACGACAAAACGCATGAGCCGACTTGCCCGCAGAAACCATTTCCCAGCCGTTTGCTTGTGCAAACGCAATCGCCGTGCGAATGTGTTTATTGGGGTGTTTTTTCATCGCTAATACAAGAAAAAGTGTTAATAAATGCTAACATAAATCAAGGCAAAATAAAAGCATTTCAGGCTGCCTGAAACGGTTTTCATCATTTTGGCATAAACGATAAATCCATGACATATTGTGTCGGATTATCTAAATTGACTTTTACTTTAACCTGATTATTTTGAATAAACGGCTTGGGGTCTTTTTCTACTGGGTCGCTGACAAATTGTACAGGTTGCCCTGTGCGTGGATTTTGCCACACGGCAATGATTTCGTATTTTCTAATGTAATCACTTGCGTCTGTATTGATTTTTCTGTCCCATTGACGAACTTCCTGCACAGTCGCAATCACTTCCTGCCCTTTTTCTAATGCGGCTTGGGTGTTTTGGTATTTGGGCAGCAAAATAATAAAAAATAAACCCGCCCAAACAACGGTAGCAACCCACACTACTGGGTGATGAAGTGTCAGCGATAAAGCAACCAGCACGCCCAAAATAATGGCGGCAATGGCGATGGCAATAAATGTCATTGTATTTTCCTTGCAAAAATATTTTCTATCTTTCAGGCTGCCTGAAAGGGAGAATTATGGCATAACACACTCTTTGGGTGTAGGTGTTATGCGGCGAAAGTATTCACGCATTGTCCCTGCTTTATTACGCAAATTCTTTTTAGTCCATCTTATGTAATAAGTATCAACATTTTCAAAGAAAAAAGTGCCGTACTGTGGATTTGAATTTTCCGATTTACTTACTAAAAAATTTTTTCCCGCTTGAACAATTTTATATGGAAAAACTTCTGTTTTTGGAATGGGTTCATTTTCAACAAATGGTTCAGACCAAGATATATAACTTATTCCGTTATCAAAAGTAATAATCATTTTGCCAAAAGAATTACGATGTGCTTCTTTTCCCTTTGGTGTTATTTTACGATCAAAATTATGTTGTTCTGACCACTCCCAAACAGGCAAATTATATTCAAGCGTTTTTTCTTTATCGGATTGCCACGAACCTAATAAACATTGTTCAGGCAGCCTGAAAACTTGTTCCGCATAAATGTGTTGCGAAAACAATAAGCATAAAATAAAAAAGCAGCAACGCATCATATTTTCCTGATTTATTTCAGGCTGACTGAAAATAAGGTTCGTTCTCCGTGGTATGGAGATTGCGTACGCCTTGCCGTCAGCAAGGCTCGCAATGACAGTTAGGGTTATTTTTTCTTCCTATTCGCCCACGCCGCGTCCAAGCGTTCGCCTGTGGTTTTGAGTGTTTGTTCGGCTTCTGCTTGTTTGGTTTTCGCGTTTGTTAATTGCTCTTCTGTGGTTTTCAGTTCGCTTTGTAAGCCTGCAATGCGATTGTTTAAATCGTCTGCTTTGGCTTGTAATGCAGCAACGCTTTCTTTTTGTTGTGTATAAGCCGTCATCGCATTGCGATAGGCTAATTGTGCCGACATTAACTCGGCGTTATTTTCTGCCATAAGTGCGGTAACGCTCCCTGCAAAGAGTGTTGTAATGATAATTTGACGCAACATTTTTATTTTCCTTTACACACCACTTGCCGCTGACGATACATTGCGGTTTCACGACTTGGAGCGGGTTGAAAATCTTGTTGTGTAATTTCACTGCTATACACAACTTTGCCGTTGCTATCCACTAATTGAGTATGCAAGGGACGATATACGCCCGAATCGCAATTCATTTCCCAAGTGGTAATGGCAGCAGAATGTGTGGGTAAATTGGTTGGTAATTGATTGACTTTCAAATACTTGGCTTGGCTTTTGAAAGTAACTTTCTGACCATTGCGTTGAATGCTGCTTTTATCCACAGAATACGCCACACTGCCTTGTTCTGTGGTGCCAATTTGTTGCCATTGACCAGCCTGTTGTGTGGCACAAGCGGTTAAAATCAGGGCAATGCTTATGCCTAACAGTTTTGGGTTGTGTTTTTTCATTTATTCTATCCTTGTCTGTTTTAAAAATTAAAATGACGCGTAAAGCGGTTACAATAACGATATGGATACCGCAAGCAATTCGCTGAATATGTTATCGTCAGCCCATATTTTACTACACGAAGTGTTTGGTTATACGGATTTTCGCCCCTTTCAAGTGGAAATTATCACTGCACTGTTGCAAAAACGCAGTGTTTTGGCGTTAATGCCCACAGGTGCAGGAAAATCAATGTGTTATCAAATTCCTGCTTTATTGAATGACGGTTTGACGATTGTCATTTCGCCCCTGATTGCCCTAATGGACGATCAGGTTGCCGCTTTGCGTTTGGCAGGGGTTTCTGCGGCGGCATTACACAGCGGAACAACGCCTGAAAATGTTAAAAAAATCGCTCATGATATGCTTTCAGGCAGCCTGAAACTGTTGTATATCGCCCCAGAACGCGCGGTTACACAACGATTTCTGCAATTTATTAGCCAAATTAACATCAGTCTCATTGCCATTGACGAAGCCCATTGCGTCAGCCAGTGGGGACACGATTTTCGCCCCGAATATCGCCGCCTATCGGTTTTAACCACGCGTTTTCACAACATTCCCACGATTGCACTCACTGCCACCGCAGATCTGCGTACACGGGACGATATTCTGCATTATTTATATTTACAAAACCCACAAATTTTTATCGCCCCATTTAATCGAGCAAACATTTCCTATCGCGTAGTCGAAAAAAACAATGGCAAAAAACAACTGTTAAAATTTATTCAATCACAAGGCAAAAACGCCAGCGGCATTGTGTATTGCTTATCGCGTAAAAAAGTCGAAAACATTGCCGCCTTTTTATGCGAAGAAAAAATCAACGCCTTACCCTATCACGCAGGCATGAGTGCCGAAGACAGACAAAAAAATCAACGGCGATTTTCGCTAGATAACGGCATTGTTATGGTTGCCACAGTTGACTTTGGTATGGGCATAGACAAGCCCGATGTGCGTTTTGTGGCACATTTGGATATGCCGCCGTCTATTGAACGCTTTTACCAAGAATCAGGGCGTGCAGGACGAGATGGGCAGCCTGCCATCAGTTGGCTATGTCATGGCTTAAACGACTGGGTGCTGTTACGACAACGCATAGAAGACAGCAATGCATCAACCGAGCAGAAAAATATCGAACACATAAAGTTAGCCCAAATGCTCGCCTTTTGCGAAACCACAAATTGCAGGCGGCATTATTTACTTTCCTGTTTGGGCGAACAACACGACTTAAACGCCCATTGCGGCAACTGCGACAACTGCCTACAACCGCCATCCCTATTTGACGCAACCGTGCCAGTGCAGAAATTACTGTCTGCCGTTTATCGCAGCCAACAACGCTTAAATGTCGGTCAAATTATCGACATTTTGCGTGGCAAAATCACCCCTGAAATAGCACCTTATCAAGGCTTATCGGTATTTGGCATAGGACGCGAATACAGCGAGCGACAATGGCGATCGATTGTGCGTCAATGTATCGCACAAGGCTACCTGAACATATCGCCCCAACAATTAGCCCTATACCTAATGCCGATAGCCAAAGAAATTTTGCAAGGAAAACAAACAGTTAAACTGCATTTACCGTATGAAAAACACAAATTCAAAGACACACCAACCGCCTTTTTCACCGAACGGCAAGAAAAATTGATGCACGCCCTGCGACACTGGCGGCGACAAACCGCCGAAGAAAAAGAAGTGCCTGCTTTTGTGATTTTCAGCGACAAAACACTCGCACAATTAGTGGAACATATGCCTACAACCGCTTTTGAACTACACCAAATCTACGGCTTGGGCGACGCTAAAATCAATGCGTTTGGCGAAGAAATTATGGAAATTTGCAGACAGTTTAAAAATATTCAGGCTGCCTGAAAAATAATCCCATAAAAAAAACGCCGCATTATCAAACGGCGTTTTTCTATATAGTCAATTCAGACCCAAAGCAGACAAGGCGGTGAGCCGCAGACAGTATAAGGCGAACCAACGCTGTATGGTTTTGGTATGAATTGACTATCAAACAATCAGTTAATCATTACCAGACAAAGCCATTAAAATACGCAACAGACTGGTAAATAGGTTGTAAATGGCGATAAAGATTGTTAAAGCCGCACTAATATGGCTGTCTTCGCCACCTTCAATCACATTTCGCACTTGCCACATAATTAACAGAGAACTGAAAATCACAAACAAACCTGCTAATGCCAAAGACAAGACGGATAATTGTAAGAACAAATTAGCCACAACGCCTATCATCAGCACAATCGCACCGATGGCTAAAAAATTGCCCAAAGCAAGCGTGTTAATGTTTGCACGGCGTGCCATAGCCGCCATAGCAAAGAAAATAGCGGCAGTCATGAGAGCGGCAGTCGCCACTAATTTACCGCCAGAACCGCCTTGCATGGCGATTGCCAAAACTGGTGTAAGCATCATGCCCATACCAAAAGTGAAAACCATTAAGAGAGCCACGCCCACATTGCTGTAACGGTTTTTCTCAATCGCCCAACACATGCCGTAGAAAAAGGCAAAAAAGGCAATGATGCCTACCCAAAAGTTTGTGGCAAGCAGCGTTAAAAATGGGTTAAAAAACATACCCACCACTGCCCCAGCGGCACACGGTAAAAACGACAGAGCTAACAGTTTGTAGGTTTTGCTTAATATTACTTCTTGCGTAGAAACGCTTTGCCCGATTTGTGTGTAATCGGTCATATTTTGATTGCTCATATTTGTAACCTTATGGGAAGTAAAAGAAAGAATGAATGGAGCGGGAAACGAGTCTCGAACTCGCGACCTCAACCTTGGCAAGGTTGCGCTCTACCAACTGAGCTATTCCCGCAATCGCGAAAGAAATCGAGATTATACAGCAGCGTATCAAATTGTCAAGGCATTCTTTCGTAAAAATTAGGGTATTTATAAAAATTAAAATTTCAGGCAGCCTGAAAGTCATCTTTGAACAAAATTCAAATCGTTTTTGATACTCCATTTTTATTTTTAAAATAAACAAACGGATTTGCTCAATCCTAACGGATTTCGCCTGAATTTTCTATTACTTATAAAAATATCGTGAGTATCGTTAGATGCGAACAAATCCGTTTGTTAAATAAATAAAACCGACTGTTTGCTTATTTTTCAATTTTGGGAAATATCATTGTCCGCTAAACTTTTTTAACTTCACGCACAACTCGTTGAACTCTGTTTCAGGCAGCCTGAACGATATTTTTTGCAAGTCCCCTATGAGACATTGTCGCCAAAAAAATATTCTTCCATTTGCTGATAAATGTATTCGCGGGCTGCGGCTTCGGCTAAATTCAGGCGGTTTTCGTTGATAATCATGGTTTGCCGCTGCATCCAGCCTGCCCACGCTTCTTGGGAAACATTGTCAAAAATGCGTTTGCCTAACTCATTGGGCAAGGGCGGAAATTTTAAGCCCACCGCCTGTTTGCCTAATTTTACACATTGAACCATTCGTTCGCTCATGGTTTTGTTCCTTTTAAGTGATTGTTTATAGGGACTTCTAAAAATTAAAAATCCGAGTGTCATTGCGAGATTTTTCCGCAGGAAAAATCGTGGCAATCTATGTTTTGCCGTTAGGCAAAACAAACGCCGCAAGGCGTTTTAACGGTATTGCATTAAGCCTTATCTATTGCCTAAATAGTAAAAGAAACAGTGCGTTACAATGCCTTACGGCGTTGTTACGAGCAAACGCGTGGTAATCAAATTACCACGATTTGGGCTACGCCCAAATCTCGTAATGACACACAGTTTAAATTCAGGCTGCCTGAAAACATAAAACGCTACGCTTTGGGTAGCGTAACCCCCGTTTGTCCCATATATTTGCCGTTGCGGTCTTTATATGAAGTTTCGCACGCTTCATCGCTTTCAAAAAACAGCACCTGTGCGACACCTTCGCCTGCGTAAATTTTAGCTGGCAAAGGCGTGGTGTTAGAAAATTCCAGCGTAACAAAGCCTTCCCATTCGGGTTCAAACGGCGTTACATTCACAATAATGCCGCAACGCGCATAAGTCGATTTGCCCAAGCACACGGTTAAAATATTTCGCGGAATGCGAAAATATTCCACCGTGCGAGCCAGTGCAAAGGAATTGGGCGGAATAATGCAAAAATCGTCTTCCACTTCCACAAAATTGCGTGGGTCGAAGTTCTTGGGATCGACTATGGTGCTGTTAATATTAGTAAAAATCTTAAATTCTCGGGCACAGCGAATATCGTAACCATAAGACGAAGTACCGTAAGAAATCACTTTTTTGCCGTCAATTTCTTTGATTTGATTAGGCTCAAACGGTTCAATCATACCGTGCGTCTCGCTCATTTGGCGAATCCATTTGTCGGATTTAATGCTCATAATTTCAGGCTGCCTGAAAATAAAAAATCGGGGGTGTATTGTATTACAAATAGAAATAATATTGTCTGTTAAATCTTTTGCACCTGCCTAAAAAAAACAAAATCCCATTCTAAAAAATGGGATTTTCATTATACTCATCGTTTTCAGGCAGCCTTATACGGCTTGTAGTTTTTTCAAAAACGAAGCGTCTTTTTCTAATAAACGCAAGATTTTTAACGCCGCACCAGACGGGAAACGCCGCTTCGCTTCCCACGATTGCACCAAAGCCGTACTCACGCCCACTGCTTTGGATAATTCTTCCTGCGTTAAATGCAAATTGCCACGCAAATGTTTGACATTGGGTAGTTCAATCGTATGCGTTTTTACCGCAGATAAAGGCATTTCGCCCTTTTCAATCGCAACCATTTCTTGTGCGGATTGTAATAAATCGTTAAATAATTGTTTTTCCATACATTACTCCAAAGCACTTACAACAGATTTCAGCATTTTGCGTTGTTCATCGGTAAGATTATCCTGCACATTTTTGGGATAAATTAACAACAAATAAATGCGATTTTTTCGTCCAAGATAATAGTAAATCACTCGCACACCGCCTGATTTTCCTGTGTTTTTTCTTTGCCAACGAATTTTGCGACAACCGCCTGTACCAACTATCATATCGCCATATTCAGGATTTTCGGCTAAAAATTCCTGAAATTCATGAAAAATATCATCTGGCAAATACTTTTCACGTTCACGACTGAATGCGGTTAATTCAATAAACATCACTTTCATCATATTTCCGATTATACAACTATGACACTGTCATAGTAAATAATCTTTCAGGCAGGCTAAAAAAATCTCATTCAAATGAATGAGATTTTTTATCGCACTTATTTTCAGGTAGCCTGAACGCTTATGCCAAAGCCTGTTGCAATTCGCCAGCCTGATACATTTCCCACATAATATCCGCACCGCCGATAAATTCGCCGTTGATATAAAGTTGCGGAAAAGTTGGCCAGTCGGCGTATTCTTTCGCACCTTGACGGATTTCAGGCTCTTGCAAGATATTCACCACAAAATAATCTTCGCAACCTGCGGCTTTCAAGAGTTCCACAGCCCTGCCTGAAAAGCCGCATTGCGGAAATTGCTTGGTGCCTTTCATCATCAACACCACTTTGTGGCTTTTGACAATTTCATCAATTTTTTGTTGAATATCCATTAGTTACTGCCCCAAATGGTTTGCATAATTTCAGGGTACGCTTCGTCAATAATGCGTGCCATTTGCATACAATGCGAGAAGGTTTCTTCGCCGATGGTTTTTTCTTCTAACAACAAATCGTCTGCCGCTACGATGGTTCTTGTGCCGTCAATCAGCGTAAATTTCACCCAGCGAAATTGTGCGTTTAAGCGATTTAACAAGGCATAAATTTTATCTTCCGTGCCTTCTTGAATTTTGGCAATGCCAAACGAACGAATGGCACAACTGTTGGCGGCAGGGTCGAAAATCATCATTAAATCTAAATCAGTGCGATTTTTTAACTCAAAAGCCGCACGCAAGGCTTCACCATCGTCCCCCGTTACGGTATAAGAAAAGTTAATGCTATCAAAATATTTTTGTGCAATTTCTGCTGCTTTATTCGCCATTTTTATACTCCTTACACTTCGTTGTTGTGAATGCCGCAGGCTTCGTCAATAATGCCCAAGAAGTTCATACATGAGGCAAATACTTTTTCGCCACACATGTCGATGCTGGGCAACAAAATATCCATTGTGGCGGTAATGCTGTCGGCTTGTTCTTCGGCGTAAAATTTCACCCAGCGATAACGCACATTCACATCGTTGCAGAATTTATATTCTTCATTTCTGCGAGCGGCTTTGAATTTGATGATTTCATACGCAAACAGTTTGCACGCTTGCTCATCTTTGGGAAACACCATAATAATGCTAACGGCTTCCGAGTTTTTCATCTCAAAACCTGCACGAATTAAGGTTTCTTCATTTTCCCCCGTGCGGGTTTCGTAGTTGAGTTTTTTGTCGTCAAAATAGGCTTTGACTTGCCGTGCTAATTGACTCATCGTTTGTTCTCCTGTCGGAAAATTTGAAACCGCTTAATATAACATTAAATGGACTATTTACGCTATCTTTAATCTATTTCAGGCTGCCTGAAACTATTTTTTTCTTATCAAAACCGCTGCAAAAAAGCCGTCTGTGTTGTGGGTAACGGGGTTTAGTCGCAGCATTTTGTTGCTGCTATCGACTGATATATAGGGCGATAATAATTCGGCGGCGTTTTCTAATGTAAATTGTGGATTGTGTTGTAAAAATGTTTCTACTTGGGCTTCGTTTTCGGCACGCAATAGGCTGCACGAGGCGTAAATCAAACGTCCGCCCATTGCCACTAATTGAGAGGCTGCCTGAAAAATAGATGCTTGTTGTTCGACTATGCGGGCGATTTTGTCGGGCGATTGGCGGTATTTAATATCGGGGTTTCGCCGCAGCGTGCCTGTGCCTGAACACGGTGCATCAACCAAAACAATATCCGCCTTATTCCACAGGCGTTGCAATTTGCTGTCGTTCTCATGGTCTATGCGTTGTGGCAGAACATTGCCTAAACCTGAACGAGTGAGGCGTGGTTTGAGATTATTTAATCTTTTTTCTGAAATATCAAAGGCATATAAGCGTCCTTTGTTTTGCATTAACGCCCCCATCGCCAGCGTTTTGCCGCCCGCACCTGCACAAAAATCAACCACAGTCAAACCGCGTTTTGCTCCTGATAAAAGCGATAACAACTGACTGCCTTCGTCCTGAACTTCAATCGTGCCGTCTAAAAACAGGGGGTGTTTGTTGAATGCGGTTTTGTCCTGCAAACGAATGCCGTAAGGCGAAAATGGCGTAGCAAGAGCCGATAAACCCATTTCTTGCAACTGTTTTAACACTTTATCTCGTTGATTTTTTAAGATATTAACACGAATATCCAAAGGTGCAGGTGCTTGCATGGCTTGCCCGATTTTGACGATTTCTTCATCAGAATAAGACAAACGCAAAGCGTCAATCAGCCAAAACGGCAATTCCGCCTGAATATTCAGGCTGCCTGAAAGATTTTTTGCTTGTTGTTTTATATCAATAAGACATTGTTTTTCTTCATTATTACAAAAATCTTGCAAAGCCGACACCGAAAAACCTTGTTGCGTCATTAAGCAACACAACACCGCCATTTTTGCCGACAAATGCCCATTTAACAGCGTGTGTATTTTTTCATAATGCCGCAACAGGGCAAACACCGTTTCGGCAATTTGCCCCCTATCCTGTCTTCCTAACTTATTGTTCGAGCGAAAAAAAGCCGACAAACAAGCGTCCGCAGGTTGTGTGAAAGATAAAATTTGTTGCGTAATTTCAACGGTTTTGTGAAAAATTAAAGCGTTCATTGTAATCAATTGTGTTCTGTATTAAAGGCGTAAGTGTCGCATATTTTCAGGCAGCCTGAAAAATAATTAGCAATGAGCAGTGAGCAATTAGGTGCTATGTTTTGCCTTGTCAGGCAAAACAGATAATTTTAGATAACGCTTCGAGTTTCTTTCAGGCTGCCTGAAAAGATTTAATCTACTGTAATCATTTTGTTTTTTTTATTATCACACGGATTGGAAACGGCTAACGCCGTTTCTATTATGTTTAGAGAAATTGCGTAAGCAATTTCCAATCCGTGTGACATTTAAAAAATCTATCCATTCAGGCTGCCTGAAATCATTTTTGCACTGCCGTTTTTTATAGTCAGAAGATGACTACGAATAGCCTTACGGCTATGCTCGTATAGTCAAACAACTTCAAAATACAAAAATAAAAATAATGCACTGTGCATAAATATTCTGCAATTTAAATTTAATCCTGTGTGTCATTACGAGCCAAGCCGAAAAGCTTGGCGTGGTAATCCAGTAAAAAAATCGTAGATTTTTTTACCAACGCCGCAGGCGTTGTAACGACAAGGTTCGTAAGCAATTTAAGGCTACCTGAAATGATAGCATATAAGTCCGTTACAACGCTTATCAGCGTTGATGAATTGCTATGCAATTCATTGGATTGCCACGCCGTGATTTCATCACGGCTCGCAATGACACAGTTTTTAACATTTTGAAGTTGTTTGACTATACTACGCACTAACTTCGAGACCCCCACGCTTGACGCTCGGGGCGACACAGTTGTAAGCGGTAAAACCGCTAACAACTGTCTGTCGGGACGACAATGACAGTAGTTTTTTCAGGCTGCCTGAAAAAAAACAATGAGCAGTATCGCACTGCTCATTGCTCATTGCTCATTAGATTACATAGGCGATTGTTGCAATCTCGCAATGCGATTTTCCAATGATGGGTGCGTAGAAAAAAGCGAATCACGGCTACCCGAAATGCCCATTGCATTCACCGATTGTGGCAGGGGTTCGTTTTCCACTTGTCCGTGCATTTGTTGTAATTTGCGTAAAGCGGCAACCATTTTGCCTGTGCCAACGAATTTTGCACTGCCCGCGTCTGCACGATATTCACGCATGCGAGAGAACCACATGACAACAACACTTGCCAGCAAACCGAATACAATTTGCAGCACAATATTGCACACAAAAAATACCAAACCTGCTAATTGTTCTTTTACTTGTGCGGCGGCAATTTGAGCGATAATGCGAGAGAAGAAAATCACAAAAGTATTCACCACGCCTTGAATCAAGGTCATCGTTACCATATCGCCGTTGCCAATGTGTGCCATTTCGTGTCCCAAAACGCCTTCCACTTCGTCTTTGGTCATACACTGCATTAAGCCTGTGGAAACCGCAATTAAAGACGCATTTTTTCTGGCACCTGTGGCAAAGGCATTCGGGTCGGGTGAATCGTAAATCGCCACTTGCGGCGTTTTTAAGTTCCATTGCATCGCCAAGCGTTCCACTGTGGATAACAACCATGCTTCATCTTGATTGGCAGGATTTTCAATCACGCGTCCGCCCACGGAACGCAAAGCCATTGTTTTAGATAGCAAGAGCGAAATAAACGAACCCAAAAAACCAAACACGGCAGAAAATACCAACAATCCGCCCATAGTATTCGGGTCGGTGTTAATACCGAATGCACTTAATATTGCTAAAATAATGGAAAACATTACCATCACGGCAATGTTAGTCAGCAAAAATAAAACAATGCGTTTGAACATAGGGGATAACCTCCTTTATTTAACAAGAAAATTCAAACGGTAAAGATAAGGCTTATTGAGCAATTTTTCAAGGTTTTTTTGCGTTTCAGGTTACCTGAAATTCAGTGAGCAGTGAGTAGTTAGCAGTGAGCAGTTATTTGGTTTTGCCTTATCAGGCAAAACGGATTATTGATTAAGATAACGCTTCGATTATTTTTTCAGGCAGCCTGAAAACATTTTTGCACTGCCGTTTTTCATAGTCAGAAGATTACTACGCATAGCCTTACGGCTGCGCTCGTAATGACAGTAGTTTTTTCAGGCTGCCTGAAAAAAAACAATGAGCAGTATCACACTACTCATTGCTCATTGCTAATTATTCTTCTTCCTGTGTTTCGTCATCGCTGTTGCTGCCTGCGATGAGTTTGTTTAATTCCAGCGGGTTGGTTAAGCGAATGTGTTTGTGATTAACATCAATCCAGCCTGCTTGTTGAAATTTAGAGAATGTGCGGCTGACGGTTTCTAATTTTAAGCCCAAATAACTGCCGATTTCTTCTCGCGACATTCTTAAAATAAATTCGTTAGACGCGAAGCCCCTTGCACGCAGGCGTTGGGATAGGTTCATTAAAAATGCGGCTAATCGTTCTTCGGATTTCATATTGCCTAACAAGAGCATGACATTTTGGTCTCTCACAATTTCGCTACTCATTAAGCGGATAAAATGGCGTTGTAGTGTGGGAATTTCGCCGTACAATTCTTCCAAGCGGTCAAATGGCAGTTCGCACACTTCGCTGTCTTCTAATGCAACGGCGTTGCACGAATGTACATTGTTAGACAAGCCGTCCATGCCGATGAGTTCGCCCGACATAAAAAAGCCTGTAACTTGGTCTCGACCGTCAAGGCTGGCGATATTTGTTTTGAAAAAGCCCGTACGAACGGCAAACAGCGACACAAATTCATCGCCCACACGGAACAAATATTCGCCTTTTTTAATGTGGCGACTTTGACGAATTACTGTGTTCAGTTGTTCAAATTCATCGGGATTTAAGCCCACAGGCAAACACAGTTCTCGCAAAGAACAGTTGGAACATAAAATTTTTAACGCCTGTGGCTTCTCGCAACTTTGACAATCTAACATTTTTATCTAAATTTCTAAAAAACTATGAATTTTTGAGATTTTTAAAAATAAACAAATGTTCAGGCAGCCTGAAATGCTTATTTTTAGAAACCCCACGCTTAACCAAACGCAACATTTGTTTGGCTATAATCAAATTTGTTTTAACAAAGTTCGCATTTTCGTATATTATTTGACAACTGTCAAAACACTTTTTGCGAAACAGTGCGATTTTACCAAACTTGAACACCAAACCACAAAATGAAGATGCAAAATTTTCAAAATATTGACTTCGACCGTGCGTTAATTGAACGCCTGCCGTCAAATGGTCCGCGATATACTTCTTACCCGACAGCCGACCGCTTTACCGCCGACTTTACGGAACAAAACTACACCCACGCATTAGCACAACGCAAATCGGGGGCGTTGAATCGTCCGCTGTCTTTATATGTGCATATTCCCTTTTGCAATGTAATTTGCTTTTACTGCGGCTGCAATAAAATTGCCACCAAAGACAAATCGCAAGCGGATATTTATATCAATTATTTACAAAAAGAGACGCAATTACTCAAACCGCATTTAACAGGCATAACCCGCTTGGAACAGTTGCATTTTGGCGGCGGCACGCCCACTTTTTTGTCGGACGAACAATTAGCCCGCGTGTTTGAGATTATCGGCAATGCCTTTGAATTGATTGACAACGGCGAATATTCGATTGAAATCGACCCACGCAAGGTGAGTGCCGAGAATGTTCGCAATTTAGCGAAATTAGGTTTTAACCGCATGAGCGTGGGCGTGCAGGACTTTGACCCGATTGTGCAGAAAGCAGTGAATCGTGTACAAAGCGAAGAAGAAACACAAATCGTGGTGAATGCCGCACGCGAATCAGGGTTTAAATCGATTAGCGTGGATTTAATCTACGGTTTGCCGCACCAAAGCGTGGCAAGCATGACAACCACGCTTGACAAAGTATTAAGCAAACTCGACCCCGACCGCATATCGCTGTATCACTACGCCCATTTGCCGCATTTATTCAAGCCACAACGCCGCATTGATACCGCCGCTGTACCCAGTTCGCAAGAAAAATTAGACATATTGCAATACGCCGTACAACGCCTAACAGACGCAGGCTATATATTCATCGGCATGGATCACTTTGCCAAACCGCAAGACGAATTGTCGATTGCCTTACGACAAGGACGCTTGCAACGCAATTTTCAAGGCTATTCCACGCACGCCGATTGCGATTTAATCGGCTTGGGCATTTCCAGTATCGGCAAAGTCGGCAACATTTACTGCCAAAACGCCAAAACCACCGAAGAATATTACGCCGCCTTGGACAGCGGACACTTGCCCGTTATTCGAGGTTACACACTCAATAAAGACGACCTGCTCCGTCGCAACATTATTCAAGATTTAATGTGCCGCTTTGCCCTATCGTTCTTGCCTTATGAACAACAATACGGCTTAAAATTTGAACAATACTTCAAAACAGAAATGGCAGAAATGCAACAACTGCAACAAGACGGCTTGGTAGAAATCGAACCCAAATTCATTTGGGTAACCGACAAAGGGCGTTTTTTAATCCGCAACATTGCCATGGTGTTCGATTATCACCTGCGGCATAAACAAACTACGGCGGTTTATTCTAAAACGGTGTAACAAAGCATTTCAGGCTGCCTGAAAAGGATTTAAAGCATACAAAAACCATCTCAATAGAGATGGTTTTTTATTTTCAGGCTGCCTGAAAGATTTTTTGCGTTGCCGTTATTCTAATTTACGCCACCCAAGTACCGCCGTAGGGTGGGTTTCCAACCCACCATTGCCCCATAGGGGCAACGAACGATTTAATTTGCACCATTTTGGCAAAAATGTGCATATTTTTTATCGTGTATTCAACGCCTATCGGCGTTGTGGTGGGCAAGAATGCCCACCCTATAATCTAATGGTGGGTTGAAAACCCACCCTGCTTTACTGGCAAACGCTATTGAACCACAGCATTATTTGTGTGCGAATTGATTTTTTCCCACAGCGTTTTAGCAAAGCGGCTGAATGTGGGGTTGTTTTGTAGGGCGTTGTCCATTTGATAGGTGCCGCCTGCGTATTCATGGCGATTGTTGTCCGAGTCAAAGGCAACTATTTCTCGCGTTTGCCCACGCAGGGCGTATTTTTGTGTGCCTTCATACGCAATGATTTTGCTGGGAATGGGTGCAGGGTCGCCTGAACAGAATGTTTGGTAAGGAATCCAAATTTCTTTGAGATTATTGTTGTTTAAGTCGGTTATGCTCACCGAATCCAGCAGAAATTTGGTGAAAAAAGCGTCTAAATCGCAATTATGTGCAAAATCACGAATTTGCCACATTTGTTGCGGCTTACCTTGATTGAGTAAAAAACGATAGGCGTATATATCTTGATTGCGACATTCATCGGCATAGTCACATTTTTGCGTGAGAATGTCGGTTTGCGTCAGCACAATCACATTGTCGCCTGTTTTATCTTTGTATTTGATTTCTTTCACAATTTTGCCTTGTATATCGGGATATGTGGCGGGTGTTTGGGCGTATGCGGTTACAGAACACAGCAATAATGCAATCATATTGACAAATTTCATCTTGTTAGTCCTTATTTAATCAATGTTTCAGGCTGCCTGAAAATATCGAAACTTTACTCATCAACCAGTTTTTTCCATAATTTTTGTGCGAATTTGCGAAAAGTGGGATTGTTTTTTAACACACTGTCCATTTTATATTCACCGCCCTCATATGTCGGGCGATTGTTGTCTGCGTCAAATCCCAGTGATACACGCGACCTGCCACGCACAGCGTATTTTTGTGTTCCCTCATAGGCAATGATTTTTATTGTATCAGGGCTAACATCGCCTGCACAATGAGCAGAATAAGGCAACCAAATTTCTTTTATGCCATTTTTATTTAAGTCGGTAATGTGAATATGGGGTTGGATAAAAGATAGATGATAATCCACCGTAGTATTACAATCTAATTTATCGAAAACACGCCATTCTTTTGTGATGCCACCCGATTCGTCTAAATGAAAACGATAGGCAAAAATTTTCAAATAAACTTCGTAGTCGCCATATTTGTTGGCTAAACCATGCGTTTCGCTTGCGGTTAGCACAATCACATTATTGCCTGTATTGTCCGTATAAGGAATTTCCTGAATAATTTTGCCTTGTATATCAGGATAGGAAACAGGTTCTTTGGCATATGCGGCGACAAAACACAGCAATAATGCAAGCATGCTGGCGAATTTCATTGTGTTAGTCCTTATTTAATAATCTCTATATTTTCAGGCTGCCTGAAAGTCGTAGGGTGGGCTTCCCAGCCCACCAGCAAACCGCAGGTTTGCAATAACACGAAAAATTTAATCAACGCCTATCGGCGTTGTGGTGGGTTGTGTTGTCCCACCCTACGGTTTGTATCAATTCAGGCAGCCTGAAAATGCTTGTTTATTGTTTTTATAAAACAAAATTACTGACTGTGATAATGCTGCTGTAATAACTCGGCTTGTTTTTTGGTTTCTTCTGCTTCCCATTGAATGGCTTGGACGCGTCCCAAACTGCCGCCGCCATTTTCGCCGTAGGAATAAATCCACGCGGAAACGGCTTCTTTGTAGGCAATCCAGTGTCGTTGCATTTTTTGTAAATCGCTTTTGCATTGTTTGTCATCGCCGCAGGCTTTCATTGCAGCCTTGTAATTTTTATTCAGCAATGCGTCATTTTTTTGGTATTCTTCATCAGCACATTGAATCATATCGCTGGTAATGCTGCTCTTGGGGTTGCATTTATCTTCATCTGCAAAAACAGAATTTGCGAACACAATTAACGCACACAAAATCAGTTTTTTCATTGTATTATCCTTTTGTTAAGGGTGAAAAATATTTTTCAGGCTGAAACCTTTGCAAACTCAATCTAAAACAAAAAAAGCGTCCGTTATAGGGTGGGCTTTCCAGCCCACCACAACGCCGTAGGCGTTGATTATTTATTGATATTAAAGGAAATTCCGCCCTATCGGGCGGTTGGTGGGTAACATGCCCACCCTATAACGATTGTATTTTATTATATTGATAAATAGGTTTTGCAAAGGTTTCAGGCTGCCTGAAACGCGATGATTTATTTTCTTTTTTTACCTTTTTTTTGTTTTTCATTTTTCAGAATAACTCTTCTGTCATTCTTGATGGCTTCTCTGAATTTGTCTATATCGTCAAATTCACTATCGGTAAGCGATTTTACCACCTTGTCATCATCGCTATTTTTCTGAAAATCCCCAGAGATTTTTTGATTTTTAGCACAAGTCCAACCTTTGCCGCTGACAAATTGACAATCTTCATACAAACGCAATTTTTCAGGTTTGCAATCTCCGTCACATTGAAAAATGCGATGGATAATCCATTTTGCTTGATTTTTATCCGCAGGATTTAAGCAAATATAGGTTGCATCAAGGTCTTCGCCTGTTTGCCATTGTGTGTCATCGGAAAAAAACTCTTGTTCGCCTTCGCAAGCATAAGTTTTTTTGCCGACTTTAATCTCACCCTTGAAATAACCTTCGGTGTAATAACTGCCGCTTGCCCAAGCGTTGAGCGACAGCAGTGAAAGAATCGTTAATAAACACAATTTGTTTTTCATGTTTTTCATGGTTTAACCTTTCATAAGTTGATGAATAAATCGTTTCAGGCTGCCTGAAACCCTTTTACGGACAAGTGGTGAGTGGGTTTTCGCACACCCATTTTCTTTCAATCCAACCTGTGTGTTTGCTGTCCCAAGTTTTTACCTTTGCCCAGTTGTCATTGAAATCTAACAAACACAATGATTGTTCTTCGTTAAAAGAATAAACCGCTGGGGCGTTGTTTTGGGGTTTGTTGCGAATGGTGATTTTTTGTTTGCCGTAATTGCGGGTATGAAAACCCAAAACCGAATGGTGTAACCACAACTTACCCGTTGTGCTTTTGATTTTTATCTCTTTATCTTCTGCTGCTTCTCTGATGTCAATCACCGAACACCAGCCTTTTTGGCATTCATCTAATTCAACAATATACCCCGTATCGATGACAGGCAATTTACCTGCAATTTTGCCGTTAGGTTGTTCTCGCACATTCGTGGGCGTGTCGTCAATAATAAAAACATCAATGGAATTATCCGAATTATTGCGAGCCACCGTTTGCGTCGCACAGCACAGAATAAGCAGCATAGTCAGCAGTTTTTTCATTGTATTGTCCTGTGTATGAATTAAATTCAATTTTTTCAGGCTGCCTGAAAGAATGAAAAATTCAAGTCTAACACGCTTTGGCATATTATAGTCAATTCATGCCAAAATCATGCCGCGTTGGCTCGCCTTGCTGTATTATCTATACTATCTGCGGCTTCGCCGCCTTGCCTGCTTTTGGTATGAATTGACTACATTATATAATGTGAAACTCTGTTTTAAGGAGCAATCGCTATGAAAAAATTGCTTTTTCCCCTGTGTGTTGGTTGGGTTTTAACGGCGTGTCAGCCCAACGCACAACCGCAACAAACAACCCCCGAAAACACAACGCCTGTGGCACGCGAAATTGTACCTAATCCTGTGGATAACTCGCCGCAAGTGTATTCGCTGCCACGCGAGTTGCCTTATACCAACGCCAGTGATGAAGAATATATGCAAAATAATATGCTTTTGGTAAGCAAGTTTTACCCGATAGGCTGGGGCAGAAATGGCGAATTTGCTTATATTGAAGAACCTGCGGACGAAGCCTGCGGCTGTTATTTTTTGGAAATGCACATTGTGGATAAAAACGGGCAGGAATTGTGGTCATGGCATTATGACAGCGGCGATGAACCAGACCCAACGCTGGCTGATTTGGATAATACTTGGGCAAAAAATCAGGATTTATTCACAGAAAAATTAAACCAACACCATATTGTGCAACAACACGAATGGGCTATTGTGTCTCCCGAATTTGACGACAATGGCAAACATTTAGCGGTGAGTAGCACCATTCAAAAAGGCACGCATGATTTGTTGGGCTTTGAAGATACAGTGAAAACCGCTGATTTTTATCTTCATCAAAATGGGGAAAAGAAAAATATTTTCACCCAAAAACACGAAATGGTGATTTTGTCGGACGAGTTAATCGGCGTGCTACGCCACCCAAGCGAAAAACGAGCGGTGGCGGTGAGCAAAATCAATATACGCGGATACGAAGGCCCACCAAGCGTGGCATCGCTTTATTTTGTGGGTTTTGAGTGGGATTAAACATTCGTAGGGTGGGTTTTCAACCCACCACAACACACAAAAACGGAGATTTTTTAATGAAAACCAAAATAATCACCGCATTTGCTCTGGCTTTATTTGTCATCAACCCTGCCAACGCACAAGAAGAAAATGCAGCGTATAACGCAACCCTTAAAGCCGCCAGCGATAAAGAACCTGATGAAGTGGCACACATTCGCACATACTATACGCAAATTAGCAAGCGGACAAAAAATCGCCACCACCTTTTGACACGCAGCGATAGTGCGAACAACACCCTTTCAATACTCGAAGACAAGGGAAAAATGGTTTTTATCACCCATCAATCGCCGCCCCAAGCAGCCACTCAAACTTATACGGAATTTTTGTTTGATAAACAAACAAAATTAGTTTTTGCATATGAAACAAGCACTTACAAAGACGAACGCGGCAAATTAAATTCGCAACTGCGTTGCTACTGGCACAATGGTGCGTTAATTCACAGCAAAATCAAAGGCGATTTAATTACGGTGTGTGATGATTTACTCAAAGAAGCAAATCATCTTCGCGATTTTGCGGATTTGTAAAAGTATTTTTCAGGCAGCCTGAAACAGAAAAACAACCTTGATACGGAGTATTTAAAAATGAAAAAAACCGCCCTTTTTCTTTCTCTTGCTATATTGTTTGCCACAACCGCTTGCAATCAATCGCAGGATACAAGCAATACACCCACAACGCCTGCACCGCAACAAACCACAACAGAGCCTGAAAGCGTGGTTGCAAAAATGAAAAACTACGATGAAGTTTCTTCATTTTACAATGGTTTAGCCGCCGTTAAGAAAGACGGTAAATGGGGTTTTATTGATAAAACAGGCAAAGAAATCATTGCTCTGCAATATGATGACGCACGCGATTTTAATCAGGAATTAGCCGCCGTGCAGAAAGACGGCAAATGGGGTTTTGTGGATAAAACAGGCAAAGAAAGAACGGCAATGATATATGAACAAATCTGGTCGCTTAAAAATGGTTATTTTGCCGTTCAACAAGACATTACCAACTGGAATGGCGGTGTTTATCGCTGGGGTATTGTTGATAATTTTGCTCTTGAAGTAGTGCCTATAATTCAAAGAAACAATCAATTTATATCGTTCAGTCCCGATGAGGGTTTGTTTCAATTTGCCACTACGGAAAATAGAGTGGGCTTTACGGATAAACAGGGGCATGAAGTTGTGCCGTTTCAATACGATAATATTTCCGCAGAATCCGATGAAGGCTCGATTTGCAAAGAGGGTTTATGTGTGGTTGCCAAAAACAATTTATGGGGTTTTGTGGATACCACAGGGCGTTTGGCAATTATGTTGCAATATGAATATGCCAGCGATTTTAACGAAGGCATGGCAGCGGTGAAACAAAACGACAAATGGGGCTTTGTGGATAAAACAGGCAAGGCTACGATTGCTTTGCAATATGATACCGCCCAAAATTTTAGCGAGGGATTAGCCGCCGTACAAAAAGGCGAACAATGGTTTTTAATTGATAAAACAGGCAAAGAAATTGCCGCCTTGCCAAATTATGAATGGGTAGAACCCTTTCACAACGGATTAGCCAAAGTGGTGAAAAATGAATTAGTGGGCTTTATCGACAAAAACGGCAAAGAAGTGATTGCCTGTCAATATCAAAATCACTACGACAAAGACGGCACACCTTTTGTGGGCAATGGCTTATTAACGGTGAGCCAAAACAGCAAATGGGGTTTGATTGACACAACAGGCAAAGAAATTGTGCCACCGCAATACGATGAAGCACTTAATTTTGAAGACGATTTAGCCCTTGTTTCCAAAGATTACAATCGTTGGGGCTTTGTGGATAAAAACGGCAATGCGACTATTCCTTTGCAATACGATTTTGCCTATCCATTTAGCGATGGTTTGGCATTTGTCAGAAAAGACGGTCAGGGACAGTTTATTGATAAAACAGGCAAAGTGGTTATTCAAGGTGAAGTAGCAGAAGTGTCGAACAAAGCAAAAACAGCGAATAATGCAGCACCTGCCGAAGTGCCTGAATCAATCAGCCAACGCTTTCCGAATATCGACCCTGCACAATATGCCACCAGCAAATACACAGGAAAAATTGCCGAAGATATTGCCGATAAAGATTCTTCCACACGCACGCGTTTGCGTAAGCATTTGCAATATATTCGTGAAAACCCCGATGAAATCGGCTTTGCAGGGCATTATACGGTAATGGTTTTTGGCGTTGGCGGTGGTGCTATTCAAATTACCGTGCTTGATGTTATCACAGGTAAAGAAGTGGATAGTATGGTTGTTTCCAGTGTTTGGAAAAACCGCTATCCCGATAATCCTGAAAATGACGAACAAGCAAGTTTTGACCCAAACTATGAATACAGCGTTGAAAGCAGACTGTTTTTTGTACAAGGCAGTGTATGGGTGGGCGACAAAGAAGATGACGGTTCTTTTGTATTTGAATTAACCGACAATGGATTCAAATTATTAGCCCATTCGCCTGTTATGAGAGCGTCCGATTAAGTTTTCAGGCAGCCTGAAACAAAAGGCAGCCTGAAAAACAATGATTTATTACGGAGTATCCAAAATGAAAAAAATCTTTTTTATCTTATCTTTCTCGCTTGTATCTAATCTTTATGCACAAAATCTTTTACAACAAGGACGAAACAGCCAAGAAATCGTCCCACAAGGTTGGGAGAAAATCGAAGCACAAGGGGACTTAAACCAAGACGGCAAAACGGATTTAGTTATATTGACCAAACCTAATTTCAAGGAAAATATGAAAACCCGTGATGACGGTTTCGTGTATAACTTCAATCAACCCATTCTCGCCATTTATTTTGGGCAAGATGACGGCAGATTCAAACTGTTCAAACAATACAAAGATTTGATTATGGCAGACGATGAATATATGAATATTGAGACCGACATTAAAATTAACCGCAAAGGTTCTTTGATAATTGATATAAACCCGTTTATGTCTGCTGGTAGTTACACGAATCAGCGTTCTCAATATACCTACCGCTATCAAAATAAAGATTTTTACCTAATCGGTAAAGACGCAAGCATGCTGCATCGTGCTACGGGCGAAGAAGAAACGGTGAGCGAAAACTATTTAACTTGGAAAAAAGTGGTTATCAACGACAACGCTTTTGAAAACGGCAAAAGAAAAGAAAAATGGCATAAATTAAATAAAAAACCATTAGAAAAATTAGGCAAACAAGGATTGTATTAAAAGTAAGCCTGATAAATAAATCACCACCTTTCAGGCAGCCTGAAAAAACAATACGGAGTATCCAAAAATGAAAAAAACCGCACTATTGCTTACCCTTATTTTAAGCACCACCGCTTGCAATCAACCGCAAGACAAAAACCAAGTGGCAGACACCAACAGCGTTTCGCAAACCAGCCCCACGCACGCCGAAGATATTGCGTGGCAGGTGTTGAAATTGTTGGATAAACAAGTCATGCCGCAATCGTGTATGGGTGAGAACTTAAATCAAGCCCTGCAAAAACCACGAGAACTTGATAATCCGTTGGAAAGTTTATCAGTAGATTGTAGCGATGACACCAACACCATCAATATGAACATTTATCCTTTGGCTATGAATAACGGCAATTATTTTGTGCTGTATGTTAGCAATGCTGGCGTAAATGTAACGGCATCAGATGTGGTGAAAACTTATCAATACGACAAAAAACAACTCACAGAAGTGCCTTTGCCGTTTGAAATACCGCAATTTGCCGAATTTGCCGACAATGCTCCTATTCCTGCCAAATTAGAGGAAGATTTGCAGCATAATTTGTCTGCCTTTGGCGGTGCCAGTGCCGAAGAAGTGCGAAAAATTTATTTAGAAGAAGTCAAACAAGTGCGGCAAGATTATCTAAATAAAAGCGACTTATCGAACTACACCATTCATTTTGATGAACAAGATAACAATCTCTTGTATTTTCACCCCCTGTGGTTAGGCGGTTATCCTGATTTTAGCCCTTATATCAGCGTGCGTTACCGTTTTAATGGCGAAACTTTTATTCAAGAAAAAAGCACACCTGCGGCTGTTTCTGTCAATAACAATGCGGCAACTTATGTGTGCGAAGAAACGGCAACACTCACAGGCAGGTTATCCGAAGAAAAGGGAATCGACCAAAATGAACAAACCATTACATTTCCTGCGATTGTGTTAGATAATCCGATTTTGGTAGAAGCCCCAAACAAAGCAGATAGTTTATGCGAAGCAAAATACGAGAATATTCAAACACTTCAATTAGGTTTGCAAGAAAACGATTTGGCACTGGTGCAGAACAATATCGGCAAAACCGCACGCGTTACCTGTGAATTAGTACCAGAACACACGGCTCATCACCACACGCCTGTGTGGTGCCTTGTGGCAGAAGATAATCAGGTGAATATATTGAATTGATATAAGCCGTAGGGTGGGTTTTCAACCCACCAAGAACGCCGTAGGGTGGGCTTCCCAGCCCACCACAACGCCGCAAGGCGTTGATACAGCATACCGCCGTAGGGTGGGTTTTCAACCCACCACAACGCCGCAAGGCGTTGATACAATGATATTTTCAGGCAGCCTGAAACCATAACCCCTAAATGGAGTACTTAACCATGAAAAAAACCACCCTTTTCCTTTCTCTTGCCATTTTATTTGGCAGTGCCGCTTGCGATAAACAACAAACCCCAAGCAACAGCTCCAACACCACCACAATCAGCACACCACAAACCGACACAAGGCAGCCTGAAAACGCTGTTGCCATCATGAAAAACTATCACTTCGTTTATTCATTCCAAGACGGTTTAGCCAAAGTTCAAAAAAACGAACAATATGGCTTAATCGACAAAAACGGCAAGGAAGTGGTTGCCGTGCAGTATGATGAATTATATCCTTTTCACGAGGGATTAGCCTTTGTTAAAAAAGGCGAAAGAGTGGGTTTTATTGATAAAACAGGCAAGGAAGTTGTGCCAATACAATACGATGACGATGAAGATTACTACATGGAATTAAGCCACCCACCTTTTTTTGCAAATAAAATTGTGTCGCTGAACAAAAATGGCAAAGCAGTCTTGGTGGATAATACAGGTAAAGAATTAAATCTCAAACAATATGAAACGCCTTACTCTCCTTACTACTACTGGTTTAGCGAGGGATTAGCAGCCGTTCAACAAAACGGCAAATGGGGTTTTATTGACACCACAGGCAAAGAAGTAATTGCCCCGCAATATGATTCTGCCGATTCATTTAACAATGGATTAGCCCAAGTAGAACAAAACGGACAATCTGTTTTTATTGATAAAACAGGTAAAGCCGTTTTTTCAGTGCCACAACACTATGATTATATTTATCCATTTAGCGATGGTTTAGCCAAAGTTGAAAAAAACGGCAAACTCGGTTTTATGGATAAAACGGGCAAAGAAGTGATTCCTGTGCAATATTACAGTGCATACGAATTTAGCGAGGGGTTAGCGTTCGTTAAAAAAGAAGAAAACGGCAAATGGGGCGTGATTGATAAAACAGGACAAGAAGTTGTGCCTTATCAATACGATATTTATTTTATGGAAAGCGAAAATCCAACTTTTAAAAATGGATTTGCTCGCGTTATGAAAAACGACAAACACGGTTTAATCGATAAAACAGGACGAGAAGTTGTGCCGCTGCAATACGATACGATATTGTGGAAATTTAACGATGGATTAGCCCGAGTTGAAAAAGACGGCAAATATGGTTTTGTGGATACCACAGGGCGTGAAGTGGTGCTAACACAATATCAATTTGCACATGATTTTAGCGAGGGATTAGCGGCGGTGGAAAAAGAGAATAAATATGGTTTTATCGACACAACGGGCAAAGAAGTGATTCCTTGTGAATATAATGAAACACACGATTTTAGCGAGGGATTAGCGGCGGTTAAAACAGATGACGGCTGGCAGTTTATTGATAAAACAGGCAAAGTGGTTATATCTGCCGAACCTAACAAGTTCTATCAAGCAGAGCCTGCCATTAAAAACGCACCACCCTTGCCACAACGCTTTTCAATCGACAACAAGCAATACAGCGTGCCGCTTTATACAGGTGAAATTGCCAGCAAATTAGCATTAGCCCCCGATTTTGATGACTGGAAACTCGAAGAAAACTTGCAAGAAGCCTTACAAGAAGCACAAACCAACAGACAAAATATCAATTTTGCAGGTCAATATATGTTGGTGCAAAGCGGTTGCGGCACAGGCTGTCTTGTCGTGGCGGTGTTGGATATAAAAACAGGCAAGATTACTGATAGTTTATATGTATCAGGCTACCCTGTGGATAAAGACGGCAAAGACGCGTCAGACGAATTTTTGTTTTGGGTGGGCAATGAAATATCGCACCAAAAAGACAGCCGCTTATTGTTTGTCGAAGGCGATTTGGGCGAAGATGAAAACGGCTTTGGCGGCACAGGCTCTTTTGCTTTTGAATTAAAAGACGGTAAATTGCAATTCTTACAGCACTCACCTATGGTGCAAATGAGTGAGTTGTAAAAAGAACAGCCGTAGGGTGGGCATTCTTGCCCACCATTGCCCCGTAGGGGCAAATCCAACGATATATATGTTCAGGCTGCCTGAAAGATTTTCTGCATTGCTGTTATATTGTTATACGCCACCCGAAAGGCTTTCAGCCTTTCGGAGATTGCCACGATTTGAACTTCATTCAAATCTCGCAATGACGCATACCGCCGTAGGGTGGGTTTCCAACCCACCGAGAACGCCGTAGGGTGGGCAACTTTGAAGCCCCGTGCGTTTCAACATTTTCAGGCTGCCTGAAAGTAAAGTAACCCAAAATCATATCTCATTATAAAACGCGTGGGCAACAAGTTGCCCACCCTACCTTATTATGTTTTTAATAATAAAAATCATTAAGTTAAATAGCGTTTTGCTATACCTGATATGATAAATATCAATTATTAAAAAACATTTTTTTATTGTATAATTCAATTATAAAGCGTGGCGGATTTGTAGTTAATTCAATTCAAGATAGGACAAGGCAGCGAAGCTGAAGACAGTATAAATAATACGGCAAGGCGAGACAACGAAGTCCTATTTTGAAGTGAATTAACGATATTCGCTTCAATGAAAAACTTATCTTACAACCAAAAAGGAACACAAAATGACAAACCGCAGAACTTTTTTGTTTAAAGTTATCCCCGCTGTTGCGGCGGTGAGTGTGTTGGGCAATCAAGCCTTTGCCGAACCCAAATTAAGTGCCGACAACAATCCTGCTGCCAAAGCCTTGGGCTATGTGCCTGACGCGTCCAAAGTGGATAAACAAAAATACAGCAAATACGAAAACGGGCAGAAATGTGCCACTTGCACAAACTTTACTGCCATTAACGAACAATCAGGCACTTGCACCATGTACAAAGGCTTTGAAGTGGAAAGCAACGGCTGGTGCAACGCTTGGGCAAAAAAAGCATAATTGATTGATTTTCAATATAAAAAAACGGTATCAAAGATACCGTTTTTTTATTTTCAGGCAGCCTGAAACCTTTGCAAAATCCAATCTAAAACAAAAAAGCGTTCGTTATAGGGTGGGCAGGTTACCCACCGAAAACCTGCGGTTTGATAACAATTTGATTTATAATAAAAACTGCCTATTTTGCCCTGTCGGACAAATGGTTGGCAGGAATGCCCACCCTATAACATTTTATTTATGATATGCAAAAATTAGTTTTGCAAAGGTTTCAGCCTAAACATTCTTTCCCCACCAAAAAACGGACGATTTCAAGCGTCCGTTTTTCTAATTTAAACCGTGAATTACAGTTCCAATTTGCCAGCAATGTCTTTCAACTGACGGCGAGCCAAAGCCAATGTGCCTTTGTTTTTGTCCAACACGAAGTAGATGAACACACCGTCCAAGTGGTGAGCAGGCATTAAAATGTGCAACTGCGTGGTTAAGGTAATCAGGAAGTCATCGATTTTTTCGTTGGTCAATCCTAAGTTTTTCATGATTTTTTGTTTGGCATGATACAACTCGGTGTTACCAGCAGAAGCGTATTCCAAGTCCAAACCTTTGCCTTGTGCACCCAACATAAAACCGTTGTTAGAATCCACAACTGACGCTGCGATTGCACCATCGATTGCCATGCATTCGTCCAATGCTTGTGAAATTTTCATTCGTATGTCTCCATATCAAGGTTGATTAAAAAAGGGGGCGAAAACCGTGTGTTTGTGCCGTTTCCCTTTGCGATTACTCCCAATCACACTGCACATTAGGAATTACGGGTAATCATACTGCCAGTTGCGTTGCAAAACAAGGCATTTCTTCATATTCCTTAACATAAATCAAATAAAAAAACGGACGATAGCAAAATCGTCCGTTTTTGTTTTAGCGTTGTGTGTAGGGTGGGCTTCCCAGCCCACCATTGCCCCGTAGGGGCAAAGAAGAACAATTCAGTTTCTACAATTTTGGTAAAAATGCTTATATTTTTATTTTTTATTCAACGCCTTACGGCGTTGTGGTGGGCTAGGAAGCCCACCCTACGGCAGGTTATCAAATAAAAAAACGGACGATAGCAAAATCGTCCGTTTTTGTTTTAGGTGATTACAGTTCCAATTTACCTGCAATGTCTTTTAATTGACGGCGTGCCAAAGCCAGTGTGCCTTTGTTTTTATCCAACACGAAGTAGATAAATACACCGTCTAATTGATGAGCAGGCATCAAGATATGTAATTGAGAAGTCATGGTGATTAAGAAGTCTTCGATTTTTTCACCAGTCAAACCTAAATTTTTCATGATTTTTTGTTTGGCGTGATACAACTCGGTATTGCCTGCGGAAGCGTATTCCAAGTCCAAGCCTTTACCTTGCGCACCCAACATAAAACCGTTGTTAGAATCAACAATCGATGCAGCAATCGCACCGTCAATCGCCATACATTCGTCCAATGCTTGCGAGATTTTCATACTATGTACTCCGTATTTTGGGGTTAATTAAATGGGCGAACAGAATGGTGTTCCGTGTCGTCCTGCTTGCTATTCCTTGACACTGCTTAAATTCAGGAATGGTGTTAGCATACCGACAAACGACAGACAAAACAAGGATTATTTTTTTATAAAAATCAAGTGCTTATATTATTGATATAAATTATCAAAAAACATTTTCGTTTTTCTATTTTTAAATCAATGGCTTATTTATTATCATTTTTTGCATACAAAATGCTTTTGTTGATGAATTTTTCTAATATAAAAAATCGGGCAAACAAGGAAAATCGACAATATTTTCAGGCTGCCTGAACGGCTATTCAATCAATATAAATCGCACAAAAATGCAAAAAATATAGGACAAAGAATAAGTTAATGCGTTTGAATGATGCGTACAATTTCATCAGCCATTGCCCTTGCCGCCCCTGTGTGCTGATGAATAAAATTAATCGTTTGCTGTTTTATGATTGCCATTTCATCGGCAGAATGCAGAAGTTGCAAGGCGGTTTGCCCCCATTCGTCTGCCGTTTGCACTTGACGCGCCACGCCCGCATTCAGTGCGTCTTGCGTGGCTTGGGCAAAGTTATAAGTGGAAAAACCAAACAGCACGGGCTTGCCGCAAATAATCGGTTCAATCACATTTTGACAACCCGTATCCACTAATGAACCGCCGACAAACACCAAATCCGCACACAGGCAATACGCCGACATTTCGCCCATAGAATCGCCAATCCACACTTGCGTTTTGGGATTAACGGTTTCGTTATCCGAACGATTCTGCACAATAAAACCCAATTCTTGGGCATATTGATAGGCTGTCTGAAAGCGTTCAGGGTGCCTTGGTACAATCACTAAAAGCGTATTTTTAACCGCATTTTCCTGCTTTTTCCATGCAGTTAGCAGCATTTTCGCTTCATCTACCCCATCTTTTTCTCGGGTACTGGCACACAAAACCACAGGGCGATTGCCTATTTTTTGACGAAATTCGGCGGCTAATTGTCGCATCGCGTCCGTTATCGGCATATCGTATTTGGTATTGCCTGCCACTGTGATTTCCCTTGCCCCTACTTGTTTTAAGCGTTGAGCGTCTGCCGCAGTTTGGGCAAAAATATGCGTTAAAGATGAAAATGCAGGACGAAATAAAGACGCAAATTTCAAATAACCTGATAGCGATTTTTGCGATAATCGAGCATTTGCCAACACTGTGGGAATGTGGCGTTTTTTACATTCATCAAGCAAATTGACCCAAATTTCGGTTTCCATAAAAATGGCGATTTTAGGTGCGTGTTCGTCAAGAAACTGCTTGATATATTTAGGATTATCATACGGCAAATAACGGCATTGAGCATTCGCAAAAAGTTGCTGTGCGGTTTTGCGTCCTGTGGGCGTGGTTTGCGTGATTAACAAACGGCTTTCAGGCAGCCTGTTTTGCAACTCATCAATCAAAGGCAACGCCGCCCGCGTTTCGCCCACAGAAACGGCATGAATCCAAATCGCATTTTTCACAGGATTATCATACGGCACACCAAAGCGTTCGCCCCAGTAGAGCGAATAATCGCCATTTTTCTTCGCCCTTTTGCGTAAATAATAACGCAATATGGGCGGTGCGATTGTCCATAAAAAATTGTAAATATTGTGCAAAATCATTGTTCAGGCTGCCTGAAAGAAATTTTGTACATTATAAAGGCTGCCTGAAAATTATTTTATTTCTTTTCGGTAGCCTTGATGACAAGACTGACACGAACCTTGTAATGTTTCAAGAGCAGGTTTAATTTTGGATAAATCATCGGTAATGGTGGCTTCCAATAAGGCAGAAGTGTTTTCGGCAAATTTAACTTGCTCTTCAAAAAAGCCGTCTTCGTCTGTCCAAATTTCAGGTTTGGCATTGCCCCTTTTGTCATCGGGCGGCATTTGGGCTTCAAAATAATGAAAAGGCTCATGAGCATCGCCAAAAAATTCAACCACTTGCTCTAAAAATTTATCTGGGTCATACGGGACTTCGCCATTGACCACTTTTTCCAAACCTTTCATATCTTCGGCAATTTTTTTGAATGCGGCGGTGCGAATTTCTAACGGCGGACGATTGTCTTCGGCATAAATAGACGCAAGACCAAAAGCGTCTTTTTCATCGCTTTTATCGGCATTTTCGCGGCTTTTATCCACAATTTCGGCGGAAATCACTTCAACTTGATTATTTTCAGGCTGCCTGAAATTATCTTCCGCCTTGGGCGAACACGCGGATAGCGTACATAAAATAAAAAGTAAAAATAAAGATTTATTCATTGTGTTTTATCTTTCAGGCTGCCTGAAACTTACTGTTTTTCTTCATCTTTTTCACTGCCGCCGTAGAAACTTTTTGCCATATTTTCCGCCGTACTCATCAATGTTTTTTGCTGCTCCAATAAGGCAATATGCGAACGCACGGCTTGTAGATTGAAATCCAAAAATAACTCAATATGTTTGAGTTCTTGCTGGCGTTTTTCAATTTCTTCCACAGTCATCGGAATGTTAAAAAACGGCGATTGTGTGGCTGTGCGTTGCCAAAATTGTTGCCAAAAAGTAAAGGGGTTGCTGTTGTCCGTCATTTTTTACTCAATTTTTATGTCAAAGTGTGAATATTTTACTTCTTTTTATAGCGTGTCAAGTTAAAATATCGCTTTTTAGCACAGATAAAATCACGATGAATATTTTAAATGAATTAACGCAATCCGTTGAAAACGCCTTTCTTGCAGCGGGTTTGGCTGATGAGCCGATTATTTTAAAAGCGTCTTCTAACCCTGATTTTGGTGATTATCAAATCAATGGCGTGATGGGGGCGGCGAAAAAGTTGAAAAAAAATCCACGCGAATTAGCCGCCCAAGTGGCACATGTTTTGGCTGATTGTCCTTTATTAGCCAAAGCCGAAGTGGCAGGGCCAGGTTTTATTAACTTAACCTTATCTACTGATTTTATTGAAAAAAATATTCAGGCAGCCTTGAACGACAATCGCCAAAATGTGGGGCTGCCTGAAAAAAATCAAACGGTTGTGATTGATTATTCATCGCCAAATTTAGCCAAAGAAATGCATGTGGGACATTTGCGTTCCACGATTATCGGCGATGCCTTGCACCGTGTGTTGCGGTTTTTGGGGGCAACGGTTATGGCACAAAACCATGTCGGCGACTGGGGAACGCAGTTTGGTATGTTGGTTGCCTACCTTGTGGAACAACAAAAAATAGGCAATGAAAACATAGCATTAGCCGATTTAGAGCAATTTTACCGCAACGCCAAAGTGCGTTTTGATGAAGACGCAGCCTTTGCCGATACCGCACGGCAGTATGTGGTTAAACTGCAAAGCGGCGATGATGAAGTGCTGAAATTATGGCGTTATTTTGTCGAAATTTCGCTACAACACGCACAAAATATATATACTCGCTTAAATACGCTTTTAACGCCTGAAAATGTGCGTGGCGAATCCTTTTATAACAAAGACTTACAACCTACGGTTGATGAATTGTTGCAAAAAGGCATTGCCCGCACAGACAACGGCACGAAGTTAGTCGATTTGCCCGAATTTCCAGAACGAGACGGCAAAACGCCTGTGTTTATTGTGCAGAAACAAGACGGCGGCTTTTTGTATGCTTCAACCGATATGGCGTGCCTGCGTTTTCGCGTGAATGCGTTGCACGCCAACCGCATTGCTTATGTGGTTGATGCACGGCAATCGCTACATTTTGCCGCATTATTCAGCGTATGCCGCAAAGCAGGTTGGCTGCCTGAAAATGTTGTGGCAGAACACATTGCCTTTGGCACCATGTTAGGCAAAGACGGCAAACCATTCAAAACCCGTTCGGGCGATACCGTGAAACTCGCCGATTTATTAGACGAAGCCGTCTCTCGTGCGGCTGATTTGGTACGGCAGAAAAATGCCGATTTATCAAACGAAGAAGTCGCCCAAATTGCCAACGCTGTGGGCATAGGTGCGGTGAAATACGCCGATTTATGCAAAAACCGCACCAGCGATTATGTGTTTGACTGGGACAATATGCTTTCCTTTGACGGCAACACCGCCCCCTATTTGCAATACGCCTACACACGCGTTGCCAGCCTATTACGCAAGGCAGGCGATGATATATCAAACAGCGTTTCAGGCAGCCTGAACATAAGGGAATCCGCCGAACACCGCTTGGGCGTGTGTTTATTACAATTTGAAGAAGTGTTAGTGAGTGTCGCCAAATCGTCCTGCCCACATTATTTAGCCGCCTATTTATACCAACTCGCCACACTGTTTTCACACTTTTACGAACACTGCCCGATTTTATCAGCAGACGAAAATGTGAAAAACAGCCGATTAGCCATCGCCAAACTCACAGGCAAAACCTTAAAACAAGGTTTGAATTTGTTGGGGATTGAAGTGCTGGAAGTGATGTAATAAACAAAAAACGGAAGATGTATTCTTCCGTTTTCTATTTTCAGGCAGCCTGAAAGCATCATCGAAGCGTTATTTACCGTCAGGCAAAACAAAAAATATAACTGCTCACTTCTAACTGCTCACAGTCTTACACCAAGCCCTTTTTCGCCAAATACTCTTCGTAGCCGCCTTGATAGTAATCAAAGCCGCCTTTGCCGTCTAATTCGATGATTTGTGTGGCTAATGACGACACAAACTGGCGGTCGTGCGACACGAAAATCAGCGTGCCGTTGTATTTTTCTAACGCCATATTTAAGGACTCAATGCTTTCCATATCCATGTGGTTTGTGGGTTCGTCCATAATCATCACATTGGGGCGTTGCAAAATCAGTTTGCCATACAGCATTCTGCCTTTCTCCCCGCCTGACAGAACTTTCACCTGTTTGCCCACTTCGCTGCCGCCAAACAGCAAGCGTCCCAAAGTGCCGCGAATGACTTGTTCATCGTCCCCTTCGCGTCCCCATTGTCGCATCCATTCGGTAAGCGTCATCTCACAATCAAAATCGTTTTCGTGGTCTTGGGGGTAATAGCCGATTTGGGCTTTTTCTACCCATTTGATTGTGCCGTTATCCATTTTCAGGCTGCCTGAATAGTGTTCGTCAAACGCCCCTGCGAGTAATTTTAATAGTGTTGATTTACCTGCACCATTTGGACCAATGATGGCAAGTCTTTCGCCTGCGTCCAAGATAAACGACAGTTTTTCAAACAATTTTTTATCAAATGATTTAGCCAAATTTTCCACTTCCACCGCTTGACGGTGCAACTTGGCTTTTTCATCTGCGGTAAATCGAATATACGGATTTTGGCGGCTTGACGGTTTAATTTCCACCATTTCGGCTTTAATTTTATCCGCTTGTTTTTGGCGAGAAGTCGCTTGCCGTGCTTTGGATTTATTTGCCGAAAAACGGGCAACAAATTCTTGCAATTCTTGTAATTTTTCTTTCGCTTTGGCGTTATCTCGCATTGCCTTTTCTTTGGCAAGGGCAGCCGCTAACATATAATCATCGTAATTACCTGGATAAAGCGTAATGCCACCATAATCCACATCTGCCGTATGCGTGCAAACTTCATTTAAAAAATGGCGGTCGTGCGAAATAATAATCATCGTAGAATCGTAATCGTTTAATACCCCTTCTAACCAGCGAATGGTGTTAATGTCCAAATTGTTCGTTGGCTCGTCTAACAGCAAAACATCGGGTTTAGAAAATAAGGCTTGGGCTAATAAAACCCGCAATTTAAAACCAGGTGCGACTTCTGCCATTGTGGCATTGTGAAACGATTGCTCAATACCGACACCGTCTAATAATTCCGCCGCTCTGGCTTCCGCAGTATAACCGTCATATTCGGCAAATTTCGCTTCT
>JAFWTP010000097.1 GCA_017518845.1 Neisseriaceae bacterium | reverse complement strand
GGCAGTGTCGGCTTACCGCTCCCTGGCACAGTGATTAAAATCATCGACCCTGAAACCATGCAAGAAATGGCAACAGGCGAAGACGGCTTAATCGTCATCGGCGGCTCGCAAGTGATGAAAGGCTATCTCAACGATCCAGACAAAACCGCCGAAGTCATCTGCGAGATTGACGGCATTCGCTATTACAAAACAGGCGACAAAGGGCATATTGACGAACAAGGTTTTGTGTTTATCACCGACCGCTACTCACGCTTTGCCAAAATCGGCGGCGAGATGATTAGTTTGGGCAGTGTGGAAGAAAACATCACCCGCGTTTTGGGCGATGACGCACCGTTCTGTGCGGTGAATGTGCCTGACGACAAAAAAGGCGAAGCCATTGCCCTGCTCATCAAAACCGAAGAAACCCCTGCCGAGATTGCCGAAAAACTCAAACAATCCGACCTAATCCCCTTAATGCTGCCCACCCACATTCTACCTGTGGAAACCTTGCCGATGTTAGCCAGCGGCAAAGCGGATTTTAAAGGAGCGAAGAAAATGGCAGTGGAGATTTTGGCAGGCAGTGAGCAATGAGAAATTAGCAATGAGCAATTAAATGTTATGTCAAGCAGGTTGCCACGCCTTGCTTTGCAAGGCTCGCAATACACATATCCGTAAGCGATAAAATCGCTAACGGATATTGTTAGTTTGACGGATATGTTTAGATAACGCTTCGATTATTCTTTTATTCGTTAAACTTTGTTTCAGGTTGCCTGAAAGAAAGGTTTTGTAATGCCGTTTTTCATAGTTAGGAGATTACTACGCATTAACTTTGTTAATGCTCGTAATGACAGTAGTTTTTTTCAGGCAGCCTGAAAGACATATCGAAGCGTTATCTAAAACATAATCGTCAAGTCGCAAGACTTGACATAATCACTACTCACTGCTCACTGTCATTCACTTCTTCCACAACGCACCGCAAGGGGTATTCTGCTTGACGGCTTGCGTCATCGACTTGGTCTTTTTTGGTGTGGGCAATGTCCCAAGAAAACACGCCGCATTGTCCGCGTCCTTCGTGGTGAATTTTCAGCATAACACTTTCGGCAACGGCATCTGGCATATAGAAAATATCTTGCAAAACACGCACCACAAAATCCATTGGCGTAAAGTCGTCATTTAATAGAATAACCGCATATTGTTTGGGCGGTTGAAGTATTGCTGATGAAGTTTCATCGGCAATATCGGTAGCAATTTGGCTCATTGTTGTGGCTTTTCAGGTGAAATTAAGACAGAAAAACGCCCTATTTTACAAATGATGATTGACAAAATCAAACAAGATATAAGAAAATCCGATTGTGCAATTGTTGTTATTTACCACTGCGTTTTATTTAGTGAATAACAATAAATACACATTCTTTTTTAGTAACAAACAAGTAGGAAAACTTAATGGCAACAGGAATTGTTAAATGGTTCAACGACGCCAAAGGCTTTGGCTTCATTACCCCCGATGACGGTGATAGCGATTTATTCGCTCACTTTTCTGCAATCAATATGGAAGGTTTTAAAACCTTAAAAGAAGGACAACGCGTTTCTTTTGATGTGGTTACAGGTGCAAAAGGAAAACAAGCGTCAAATATTCAAAAAGTGTAAGATTACACCTTTGAAGATAACAAAACGGACACTTCAATGTGTCCGTTTTTATATAGGGAACTTTCAAAATTAAAATTTACGGTGATTTTTATATTTTTTAATTTTTAGAAATTACCCAAATATAAATGAATTGCCACGCTGTGTATAACACGGCTCGCAATGATATGTCTGTTAGCGATAAAACCGCTATAACGGATAGTGTCAATTTTCAGGCTGCCTGAAAGCACATTATGTTAGATAATTTTTTAACCGCATTTCATTTTTCGATTAGCGTAACCTTGCCCACGGTGTTTTTGCTGTTGTTTGGGCTGTTTTTGCAACGCACAAATCAAATTAACGGGGCGTTTTCGCAAGCCGCATCGAAATTGATGTTTAACTGGGCATTGCCTGCCTTGCTGTTTTTTGCGATTATCGAAAGCAAGGTTGAATTTAGCGGACAAATCAAACTGTTAGCCGCAGGCACGATTGTGGCTTTGATTTTATTTGGCGTAGCGGAAATCATCGCCCATTTTTATATTGAAAAACGCGACCGTGGCGTGTTTGTGCAAGGCGTTTATCGCGGCAACACCGCCATTATCGGCTTGGCGTTTTGTGCCAACGCTTACGGTGCGGAAGGCATTGCCGTGGGGGCAATTTTCACAGGGGCAATGACTTTGTTATACAATATTTTAGCCGTCATTACGCTAAGCCGTTCATTAGAAAAATCAAATACTTCCGTGATTGATGTATTAAAAAGTATTATCAAAAATCCGCTGATTATCGGCATTTTATTCGCCTTATTTTGCCGTGCCATTCATTTCAGGCTGTCTGAAACCCTGTCGCAAAGCGGACATTATTTGTCTAACACCGCTTTGCCTTTGGCGTTAATTTGCGTGGGTGCGTCTTTTGATTTTAAATCGCTATTCAAAATCAAAGACTTTTCGCTGTGGGCAAGCGTTGCCCGAGTGATTGTATCGCCGCTTTTGGCGATTATTGTGGGATTAGCCCTACACTTGCCGCCCACAGTGTTTGGCGTGCTGTTTTTAATGAGTGCCACACCCGTTGCCGCCGCCGCCTTTGTGATGGTTGAAGCGATGGGCGGCAACAGTAAAGCCGCCGCTAACATTATCGGTATGACTACCCTATTCTCGATTGTAACCGCACCCATTTGGATTACGCTGTTGCGATGGTTTGGGGTGATGTAAGCAGTGAGCAGTGAGCAATTAGCAATGAGCAATGAAGTGTTTTGTTTTGCCTTGCGGCAAAACAACTGTATATTAAGATAACGCTTCGATTTTCTTTTAACTTCACTTCGTTCGTTGAACTTCGTTTCAGGCAGCCTGAAAGGCATATCGAAGCGTTATCTAAAAAATATCCGTCAAGCCGCAGGCTTGACATAGCATTTAATTGCTCATTGCTCATTGCTCATTGCTCATTATTCACTGTGAATTATTGTATAATCAGCATTTTTCACCTTTCAGGCAGCCTGAACGGGTTTTATAAAGGAATAAAAATATGTGTGGTATTGTCGGTGCGGTGCGTGGTGAAAAAAATGCGGCGGATTTTTTGATTGACGGCTTGCAACGCTTGGAATATCGTGGTTACGATTCGTCTGGTATTGCCGTTTTGAATCATCAAGGCAAAATTCAACGCATTCGCCGCGTGGGGCGTGTGGCAGAAATGGCTCACGCGTGTCGTGCCGAGCAAGTTTTTGGCACAATAGGCGTGGGACATACGCGTTGGGCAACGCATGGCGGCGTTACTGAACCCAACGCTCACCCGCATATTTCGCACGATTTAATTGCTGTGGTGCATAACGGCATTATCGAAAATTTTGCCGAAGAACGACAACGCTTGCAAAAGGCAGGTTACGATTTTCAATCGCAGACCGACACCGAAGTCATCGCCCATGCTGTTCATCAAGAATATATTCAAAACAATGACTTATTTACCGCTGTGAAAACCGCTTGCCGCCGTTTTCAGGGAGCGTATGCAATTGGCGTGATTGCTGCCGATAAGCCAAACGAACTGGTTGCGGTGAGAATGGGTTGTCCGCTGTTAGTGGCTTTGGGCGAGAATGAAAACTTTATTGCGTCCGATGTTTCTGCGGTGATTTCGCAAACGCGAAAAGTGATGTATTTGCAAGACGGCGATGCGGTGAAATTATCATCGCAAGGCATTGATTTAATGACTGATTTATACAATCAGCCGATTTTGCGTGAAATTAAAATATCGGAATTGTCGCTGTCGTCTTTGGAATTAGGTGCATACAATCATTTTATGCAAAAGGAAATCCACGAACAGCCGCAGGCTTTAACCGATACGATGAAACCTTTGCTTAACGAAGATTTTGCTCCTGAAATATTTGGCGAAAACGCTCCTGAATTATTCAAAGACCTAAAAGGCATTAAAATTTTGGCGTGCGGCACTTC
>JAFWTP010000096.1 GCA_017518845.1 Neisseriaceae bacterium | reverse complement strand
TTGCTGTCGCAATCTCCATTAGCACGCGCACGAATATTGACATTGATAGTGGTGTAGGGAAGTGGTGCATTAGAATTTGAGCGTTTTGGGGTTTCGCTTATTGTTTGAGGGATATTATCATTTTGTTTAGCATATTCAGGTTGCGTGGTTATAGGAGTGCTTTCAGTGTGAGTATCTTCTGTTCGTGGTTTTGTGTATGAAGATTCTTGATAAGTTGGTCTTGTGACACTGTGAGTGGAGTATTTGTTTTTCACAGAATGATTCACACAAGTTTTAATTAAGCCAAAAATAATTATATAAATAATGATTTTAACAAACGATGGTATTTTCCAATTCGTTTGTTTTGTTGTTTTTGTTTGTGTGTTTGAATATTGATTATTTGTTGTATTTGTTGTAGATTGATTTATCACAACAGTTTGCGGATTAAACGGTTGTGGCGGAATATTCAATTTATTTGTAGCAACAGTATGTTGATTTAATGCTTGTTTAACTGCTTGTTTATTTGTTGAAGTATTTGTTTTATTTGCATTTATTGATTGTGTTGTTTTTTGTTTATTATTTTTAAGTGTTGTGTCAATAAGATTAACAGAATTACTGACACCATAATGATGACATAATTCTGCCAAACTATTACCATAATTTTTAGCAATGGGACGAATAAACCATTTTTGATTTTGGTAATAAATTTCAACTAATAATATTGCCGTTTCATTTGCAAAATCACCACTCAAATCGAAAGAAAAATATGGTTTATATGTTTCATTGTTAGATGAATCAAAATCTCGAAATATGCTTTCTTGCTTTATCTTCATAGATAAAGATGCTGTTTGTAATTCATTAAAATTATATCCATTTTTAATTGAGTTATTATCCATTGTTATTGCAATAAAAATAGAATGAACTCGCTTATTGATTTTTTCTAAATCAATATACATTTTTTCTTGATGAATATTATTATATTTAATTGCAGAACAAGGGGATTTTCTATTATTATAAAAAACAAAATAATCATCACTAATAATTTTATTATTATGTTCAGTAGCAAAGGCACTTATATCTAATTTAAAATAATTGCCATCTTGATTATTTATTTCATATATCAAGTCAGCACATAATTTCAATTCATTTAGTTGATATTCATTCATAATCATTTACATTATTTTGTTTTCAGGCAGCCTGAAAAATAAAAAATAATATTATTTGACTAATTTATCCTGCCATTTGAATATGTAACAATCTGCCACCATTCCCTTGTTGCAAAATGATTTGTACATTATCTTCTAATTTTACTTTATCACCAATGGGGATTTCTTTTTTACCATCTGGCATAATTTGCAACATATCTGGCAATCGTTCATTTACTAAATACCAATTTCCATTATGAAGAATAAAATAACCTACTCGTTTTGCATCTTCATTAGAAATTTTTTCATTAGGAAATATTCTTTTATCTGCGTGCCATTTAAAAAGAGATTGTCCGCTATATACCATAATGCGATGATTATCTGGTTTGAATTTATTACCCACAGTAGCGGAATAAATATTCAATACTGGTAATTTACCAGTATGAGCAGTTCCGCAAAATGGACATTTAGGATATTTTTTATTATCAAACGGATACCATTTTTGAGAACATTGAGCATTAGTACAAGGTTGTAATAAATCTACGGTTTTAACCAAAGCAATCTCCCAATCTTCTGCACTTGGACGCTTATCAGGATTATGCAAACCATCAATAAATGCTTGTTCAAATAATTTAGATAAATAAGGACCAGTAATCGTATAAGGAATTTTATTGGTATCTAACCAAGGCAATTCATATGGTTTAACACCTTTTAAGTTAATACGATTTGATTTATCTGTTGGGTGTTCAATAAATAATGCTTTTTCTCCCATTGCCAAGTATTCATCTCTTTCAGAATCGTTGGGGTCAAAAACTTTACTGCCACGCAATGGGTGGCGATACAGTAAATACATATAAATCAACACTGCCAATGCATGTAAATCTGTTTTACGATTAGGTGTAGCCTGTTTGGTTAGCACTTCTGGTGCAACAAAATCAGGGGTTCCTTCTACTGTGGGTGCGTGTTTTCCTGGAACAACCAAGCCGTCAATATCGACCAGACAAGCACTTCCTGTTAAAGGATCAATTAAGCAATTACTATAACTTAAATCGCTGTGTGATAAACCTGCAAAGTGCATACGCCGAATGGCTCGTGCCAACATAATGCAGAGTTTTAAGTGTGTTTGCCAATTTCCTAATTCGCGTTCATCTAAATGACGATGACGCAACTTGGCAGATGCAAACCATTTGCCATTCTTTTCTCTGTCTTGCATATCTCCATATTGAAAAAAGAAATGATTGCTATAAAAAGGAGAAACAACACCTAACCGTCCTTTCCATTCAACAATGGCAGTTGGCCAACAATAAAGTTTTTTCAGATATTCTCCGCCAGCATTTGGATTAAAAATTTTTTCATGATATTTTCCTGTAATATCTTTTAATCGTGCTTTTGTTTCATTATCCGCAAGAGAGCGAAAAAAACCGACAACATAATCTTTGTTAGGTGAAAAATAAATATCTTTCATTCCACCACTGGCTTTGATTTCATCAACAAAAGAAATGGTTTGTCCATCGCTTGTGGTTAGTGTAATAATGTTACTCATTTTTCATCTCCTCCTTGTTCATTGAATATTTGCTGTTGTATATCATTTGGAATAAACAATGCAATGGTTCGATCATCGTGATGAGTGGGTGATTCAAAATTTAACCACTCTTCTAATCTTTTTTGCACTTCATTTGTGTTATTTTCCCAAATAGGCAATTCTTGTAAAAAAGAACGCCATTGTTCTGTTTGACGCAAGGCATTATCGCTATCGAATTTAGGATCAGAAACGCCATCTGTCATAGCACATAACATAGGCGGATTTTTAGTAAAAACACACCGTATTCTAGGTTTGAGTTTTGTTTCTTCCATTTCAACTTTACATAAAAAGCGAGTTTCGCCAGCATATTCACCAGCATCAGATCGACCCAAAAGATAAATTTCTTGTTTATCCATATCCCATAACGCTAATGCCCCATCTCCCACCCAATATGCTACGGTTATCCAACCATCAATAACAGGTAAAGAAAAAGCCAATAACAAAGTACAAGACAAGTCTTTAATATCTTTCATTATTTCTTTATTTTTTTCGTGTTCTTCATTAAAGCGATTAATTTGTGCCTTATAAGTTGCATCGATTAAATGCCACATAAAAAAAGTAATATACTCTTGCACCTTTCCTTGATAATTTTTATCTTCTTGATATTTCTTATAATCAAGGTCTTGAAAAGTAGTAATATTATTTTCATTTCTAATTTTTATAAAAGATTTATTTTTCAATAATTCACACAGTTTTTCCTTGACAGCATTAACCGTAATTTGAGAACCCAAACGAGAAAATTTGGCACTACCTGCACCGTCTGAAACCACAATTAAATGGTATTTATAATCTTTGTTATCATCAATCGCAAAATCATCATCGCAACAAGTACCATAATGAGCATGCGAGCGACCACGACAACGAGCGGCAATAAGCCGTCCCAATTCATTTTCTCTTAAATCACAAGCATTATCTTCTTTCCAATAAGGAGCGTTTTTATCACTGGGTTTATTTTCCCATTGTGGTTTGGCAAAAATGGTTAAAGAATATTTTTGTTTGCTTACATTTATGGTAATGATGTGTTCTGTTTTGTTTTTATCAGCGATTTGGGGCGTACCTGTAATTTTATTTCCTTCAATTTTTAACCCATAATTATCTAAATCTTCATCAGGTGTAATTGTTCCTTGTTTAATATCTAATTCTTCTTCATACACTTCTCCAACCTTTGCATTAGGCAATGGTATTGTTTTTGAAGTTTCTTTTTTTTCTGATTTTTTAATATTGGGTTTATTTATTTTATCTAAATCATGATCAATTTCGTCTAAATTGTGATTAAAAGAATGTGTATTTTCTGAATAACTTGGAGTGGTTTTTTCTTCTTTTAATTTATTTTTCCACTCTTCTAAATATTTATCTTTTCTTTTTTCAATTTCATCACGAGTTTCATGAGAAATATTATTATTCTTTTCTTTGAATGAAAATAATAATTCTCTAACCACATTGTATTCACAATCTTCATCATTTTCATAGGATTGACGAATAGCATCTGCCACTAATTTTTGTTTTTCGTTATTAGATATAAAAGATTTTAAAGTATTTTTCCAAACACAGTCTTTTATTTCATTCAATTTATCCTTATCTATTTTTTTAAATTCATTATAGATAAAATCACCACCATTTTTTTGATTATTTGTAATCGTACGAAAAAGATAAACCAATAATTCAACTGAATTCATTTTATTTACTCCTTAATCAAATATTCAGGCTGCCTGAAAATATTTCAATCACTATTCACCATATTCCAAATCATCACATAAAAGACGCTGGAACTCCATCTTTCCCATTGTATCCAATGAATCAACACGGTCAGCAAATTGTTTCAAAAGATAATCGTTAATAATTGTTCCTGCAATACAAATAATAATTTTGTGAAAATATCCATTGCGTATTTGAGTAATTACTTTTTGAAAAACAGCAATATCCGTTAATTTTCCATCAGTAAATATAAGCAATAGCGGAAGATTATTATTATCTTGATTTGAATAATAATTTTCTTCTATATTATCAAGTAATTCTTGTAAAGCAGTTCCTAAAAAAGATGCCGTTGAAGGAACACTCTCAATTGTTGGTATAGAAATATCTGATAATGCTGTTAAGGGTATTTTTTCTTCGCTTGTTTGATGAAATAAAATCAACGATAAATACCAAGAAAATGTATTATCAGTATTCTTCAATACTGAAAAAATAGATTGTAAAGAAACATTAACTGATTCAATAGCATCACCACACATTGAACCTGAAATATCCACCAATAAATAAATGGATTGTTTTCTTTGAGAAGAAAAATCGACAACACGGTGTTGGGGCATCGTGTTTTTCATCGATGACACCGTGTTGTTTTCTGCATTATCAGATAATTTTGTTTCCATAAACTACAAAACCACATTGATTTCAGGCGGTGGTGCGGCTAATGTTTCCAATACATTAGATGAAGATGATGATGAATCAATATTTTTGCTCTTCATCTTAATGGATTGTGTTACCCATTTTAGATAAGCGGCTAATGATGCACCATCAGCATTTTCTAATGTAACAACTGATTCAGTAATTTGTTTGAGTATGTTTGTATTAGATGCACCCACACCACAAGCAATAACCCCCCCCATTTTGAGCGATTTCACTTTATTAACGCCATTGCGTATATCATCAGTAGGCTCGCCGTCTGTAAATAAAAATACAAATGGTCGCCAATCGCCTTTACTTTCGGCAGTGGATTTTTCGGTTTCTCGTTCAATGCAATCTACCAATAATTCCAATGCAGCACCTAATGAAGTTCTACCGTTAGCATCAATATCAGGCAGTTGAACATCAAAAAGTTCAGTAAGTGGCAGAATCTGTTGAGCATCGCAATTAAAAGTAATAATGGATAACCACACCGTTTCACTGGCGTGTGGGTCATTACGCAATGCGGATAATAATGACGGCAAACCTGTGCGAATGGCTTCAATCGGTTCGCCATACATTGAACCAGAAGTGTCAATCATCAGATAGACAGGTAATCTGCGTGTAACAGACATATTCTTTTCCTTTTTAAAAAATTACCGACAGGGCGTTTCAGGCAGCCCATTTGCTCGATTGAGTTTGTTTGCTTGTTCGCAAGCAGAACGAGACTGTTTGTTAGCACATTGAGCGTTAAAACGAGCCACATAATTTGAGTGCTGCTGTACTTTGTTGTTGTAAGAATTGACGGAATATTCCGAATATCGATTAACCACAGTGCGATTTAATTCATCTTCCAACTGTAAGATTTGGTTATATAAAATAACACACTGTTCCATTTGTTTGTCGCTAATCACGCCACCCGATGAGCGACTACTATGAGACGGTGGCACTTTGTATTCAGCCATCACGCCACTGAACGAAAAAGATAAAACCAATACAGCAAATAATTTTTTCATTTTTAATGCTCCATTGTTTTCGCAAAAAATTTTTCGCAAGGGCAGGCTTTGTCAAGCCTGCCCTTATAGAGTACTCTATAAGCAAAGACTGGGGGACAAAAAAAACGCCCTGCGGCGTGGATGTTTGGCGTGAGAACCTCCTGCAAAACCCAACCTGAAACAAAATGATGAACACTCCGTAGGGTCGTGCCCTTTCGGTCGCCTGCTTATCAAGTTTCGTAATTTATTGTTTTATAAAAGAAAACAAAATCTTTTTGTGGGCGACCAAAAGGGTACGCCCTTACGGAAAATTAACTTTTCATTTCACAAAGGAGTTTTGCAGGGGTTTCCGTGAGTCTTTCAGGCTGAAACCTTTGCCAAACTCAATCTGAAACAAAAAAAGCGTCCGTTATAGGGTGGGCATTCTTGCCCACCACTCTGCCTACGGCGTTGATTATTTATTGATATTAAAGAAAATTCCACCCTATCGGGCGGTTGGTGGGTAACATGCCCACCCTATAACGATTGCCTTTGTTATATAGAGAAATAGGTTTTGCAAAGGTTTCAGGCTGCCTAAAACGAAGTGCGGCGAGCCGTAAGGCAAAGTTAAAAAAATCCCGATGATTTTTTTCATCGGGATTAACTTTAATTAACTTTAATTAACTTTATTTAATCATCATATTTTTTATATCTGCGTGGGTCTTTCCTTTCGTTTTTTCGTTCAATGCGGTATGTGCGGTTGTCGCGTTTGATTTGCTCTTGCCGTCTGATTTGCTGTTCATTGCGTCTTTGCATTTCGTTTTGGCGTTTGAGTTGTTGCTCGTTGCGTTTTAATTCGCGTTCTTGGCGTTTTAATTGCTGTTCATTTTGTCGCCGCATTTCGTGTTGGCGTTTGAGTTGCTGTTCTCTTTGCCGCATTTCGTGTTGGCGTTTTGCGTCTCGTTCGTGCTGATATGCAGGTTGTCGTTGTGTGTGTGGCTGGGGCGTATGACGCACCGCAGGACGCGGGTGTGCCTTGCGGTATTCGTGAATATTATTCACACGAATAATTTGCACATTGTGCGGCGGACGATAATGCTGCGGCATACGGCGATAATCTTGGTCATAATAGTAACCGTCATGCAGGCTATACAACAGCAAACTCACCACACCCGCAGTAGTAGCGGCTGTGGCTGTGGTATTCACATACGGGTCGTCCGAAATTACGCAGGCAGTCAAACCCGATAACGACAACGCACCGATAACGGTGGCGGTGATGATTTTTTTGCTTACAATAGACATGGCATTGTCCTTTCTTAATGTGTTTCGTCATCAAACTTGTGGCTATTATGCAACTAAAAAGTTAAATGCCTATTAAAGACGACTTAACCATAGATTAAATGCGAATAAGGCTGCCTGAAAAAAATCCCGATGAAATATATCATCGGGATTGTGTTTAATAATATCGCGGCTGTTGCACAGGACGATTAGGGTTATCGTTTCGCCAAATATGGTCAGGGGCTTGTGCGGGTCGTCTGGGTTGTTGCATTTGCGGCTGTTGTGGTTTGGGCGAATTGGGTTTGTGCATATCATATTGCTGATGATGCGGTATATTTTGGCGTGGCGGGGCTTGGCGTTGTTGCTGCGGCACAGGACGCGGATTTTTGCGGCGATATTCGTGAATATCATTCACACGAATGACTTGCACATTTTGTGGCGGACGGTAATTGCGTGGCATACGGTTATAGTCTTGGTCGTAATAATAACCGTCATTCACTGCATACAACAGTAACGACACCACAGCCGCCGTTGTTGCCGCAGTCGCCGTTGTATTCACATAAGGGTCATTCGACACCACGCAAGCGGTTAAACCTGATAACGACACCGCCCCAATCACACAAGCGGCAACGCTTTTTTTCAAAGAGAAACGCATTTTGTTTTCCTTTCTTGCCTTTCAGGCAGCCTGAAACAATGAAATTGCAGCATGTAAGTATAAACTGAATGACGGCTTAAATATAGTCGATTCACAGCAAAAGCAGGCAAGGCGGTGAAGCCGCAGACAGTATAGATAATACGGCAAGGCGAAGCAACGATGAATGGTTTTGCTGTGAATCGACTATATACCCTTAATTTCAGGCTGCCTGAAAAACAAAAAAAGCATTACAATAGCCCCTTTTTGCAACGGAAATTTACTATGCTCGATATTCAATTATTGCGTCAGGATTTAGATAATGTTTGCCAACGCTTAAAAACGCGTGGTTTTGATTTGGATAGGCAACAATTTGTGGCGATTGAAACCGCCCGCCGTGAAAAGCAAACTGCCATGCAGGAATTGCAAGCCAAACGCAATGCTGTCTCCAAGCAAATTGGCATGTTGAAAAAACAAGGGCAAGATACCACGCAAATTATGGCGGAAGTGTCTCATTTGGGTGATGAATTAGCCAAATTAGAAAAAGAAAACAATGACTTGCAAAATCAGTTAGATGATATTTTGCTCGCCATTCCGAATTTGCCGCACGAATCTGTGCCTGTGGGCATTGATGAAAGTGAAAATGTGGAAGTTCGCCGTGTGGGCGAGCCGAAATCGTATGATTTTGAAATTAAAGACCATATTGATTTAGGCAAGCCTTTGGGCTTGGATACAGACGCAGGGGCGGCACTCGCTGGGGCAAGATTTACGGTGATGAAAGGGGCTGTGGCACGCTTACACCGTGCTTTGGCTCAAATGATGTTGGATATGCACACGCAGCAACACGGCTATACCGAGCATTACACGCCGTATATTGTGAATCCTGAAATTTTATACGGCACGGGGCAGTTGCCGAAGTTTGCCGAAGATATGTATCGCGTGGTGTGCGGCGGTGAAGAAAACGATAAGGAACAGTATTTAATTTCCACAGCAGAAATTACGCTGACCAATTCGGTTCGTGAAAAAGTTTTGAATATCAAAGACTTACCAATTAAACTCACCGCTCATACGCCGTGTTTTCGTTCGGAAGCAGGCAGTTACGGTAAAGATGTGCGTGGCTTAATTCGTCAGCACCAGTTTGATAAAGTGGAAATGGTGCAAATTGTTGAGCCAGAAAAATCGTATGCCGTGTTAGAAGAAATGGTTTCTCATGCAGAAGCCGTGTTGCAGGCTTTGGAGTTGCCTTACCGTGTGATTACGCTATGCACAGGCGATATGGGCTTTTCGGCAGCCAAAACCTACGATTTGGAAGTGTGGGTGCCTGCACAAAATATGTATCGTGAAATTTCCAGTTGCTCCAACTGCGAAGACTTCCAAGCCCGCCGAATGAAAGCCCGTTACAAAGACGAAAACGGCAAAAACCGCCCTGTGCATACCTTAAATGGTTCAGGTGTTGCAGTGGGCAGGGCTCTGGTTGCGGTGTTGGAAAATCATCAACAACAAGACGGCAGTATTTATATTCCAGTCGCTCTGCGTCCTTATTTGGGCGGAGCGGAAGTGTTGAAATAAATTTCAGGCAGCCTGAAACACAAAACCGCTTTCAGGCTGCCTGAAAACAATGTCAATCAGGTTAATCATTATGAAAAAATACTTATTTTTGTTGGCAATGTGTTGCTCATATTCAGCGATAGCAAGCGATTTTTGTTATAGCAGTCGTGGCAGTGATTATGTTAATCAAGTCAAGCAATCACAGTTTATGACGGTCAATATGGGCAATTATCAGTATATGGTGCAAAATGTGGATTGTCGTAACAATACGCTGATTATTGAACTTAAAGTTGATGATGACCCAAGTTGGGAAGAACGGCGTGTTATGGCAAATAATATTCGCCAACAGATTGATTTAACTAAAATGTTGTGTGCAACAAGAGAAATTTCGCAAGCGGCACATCAAGGCTTACAAAAAGTGGTTTATCATTATTTTGACAGAAAAGGCGAAATAATCATGTCATTAGATGCCACATTAAATCAATGTCGATAAACTTTCAGGCAGCCTGAATAATAAAAAACCCTTTTTTGGCTGCCTGAAACACTTGACAACATTTCATAATATCAACTAAAATCCGCCTTTTTTACAAAAGCGTATTTAAGGACTAACACAACATGCCAAGTATTAAAGTTAAAGAAAACGAACCCTTTGAAGCCGCAATGCGTCGTTTTAAACGCGCTGTGGAAAAAACTGGTCTTTTAACCGAGTTGCGTTCGCGTGAAGCATACGAAAAACCCACTACCGAACGCAAACGCAAAAAAGCCGCCGCTGTCAAACGCACACAAAAGCGTTTGCGTAGCCAACAGTTGCCCCCCAAACTGTTCTAATCGGCAGATATGAATACGCTTTGTGCCGCAGATTTTTGCTCTGCGGCTTTTTCCGTTTTTATAGGTAAATCCATTCTCTTGTTTAACCTATTGTTTTTATTAGGGTAAATTATGTCGCTCAAATTGAAAATCAATGATGATATGAAGTGTGCGATGAAAGCACGCGAAACCGATAAACTTTCAACCATTCGTATGCTTTTGGCAGCAATGAAACAAGTGGAAGTCGATGAGCGAGTGGAACTGGACGATGTTCGCATTGTCGGCATTATCACCAAAATGGTGAAACAACGCCAAGATTCGGTTCGTATTTATCGCGAAGCGGGGCGAGATGATATGGCAGATAAGGAAGCGGCAGAAATTACCGTGCTGCAAGCGTATTTGCCACAGCAGTTGTCCGCTGATGAAATCGCCGCCGCAGTTGATAAAGCGATTGCCAAAACAGGGGCAAGCGGTATGGCTGACATGGGCAAGGTGATGGGTGTTTTGAAAGGCGAATTGGCAGGGCGTGCGGATATGGCGGTTGTCAGCCGTTTATTGAAAGAAAAATTAGGGAAATAAAATCTTTCAGGCTGCCTGAAACTATTTTAGGAATATAAACAATGGCAATCCCAAATGATTTTGTCGATGATTTATTGGAAAAAATAGACATTGTCGATGTTATCGAAGAGTTTGTGCCATTGAAAAAAGGCGGGGCAAATTATTTAGCCTGTTGCCCGTTTCATCAGGAAAAAACGCCGTCTTTTACGGTGTCGCCTGCCAAGCAGTTTTTTCATTGCTTCGGTTGTGGCGAACACGGCACGGCGATTGGTTTTATGATGAAATATGCGAATTTGTCGTTTGTGGAAGCAGTCGAAAAACTGGCAGACAGAATTGGCGTTGCTGTGCCGCATACGGGGCGAGTGGAAAATCGTCAAGAACGAGAACAACGCCAAAAACACCGCCAAAGTTTGGAAGAAACACTGGCTGCCTGCGAGCAGTTTTATCGCCGCAAATTGAATGCGTTTGTTCTTCCGCAAGAATATATGAAACAACGCGGTTTGGACGCGAATACGATTGAAAAATATGGTTTAGGCTATGCCCCTGATAACTTTCAGGGTTTGCAGGAAATTTTTGATGATTATCCGAATGACAACTTGGTGCAATCGGGTATGGTGATTGAAAACGATGGACGATTTTATGACCGTTTTCGTCATCGCATTATGTTTCCGATTAGAAATCCGCAGGGCAAAACCATTGCTTTTGGCGGCCGTATTTTAGACGCAAAAGGCGAAGCAAAATATTTAAACTCGCCTGAAACGCCGCTGTTTAATAAAGGCAGTTGCTTATATGGCTTGTTTGAAGCACGGCAAGGCATTAAAGCCGCCAACCAAGTGCTGGTTGTGGAAGGTTATATGGATGTCGCTGCCCTGTCGCAATATGGCATTCATTATGCGGTTGCGGCGTTAGGCACAGCGGCAACGGCGGAACACATTAAGTTGTTGTTTCGTGAAACAAATCGTGTTTATTTTTGCTTTGACGGCGATAATGCGGGACGCAAAGCGGCGTGGCGGGCGTTGGAAAATGCTCTGCCGCAGTTGCAAGATGATAAAAGCGTGTCGTTTTTATTTTTACCGCCTGAACATGACCCTGATTCGTTTGTGCGTGAATATGGGGCAGAACGGTTTTCAGGCTGCCTGAAACATGATTCGATTGCTTTGTCGGACTATTGGTTAGATGAATTATTGCGGCAAGTGGGTAATGTTGCAAATGATGAGAGCAAGGCTCAAATCATTCGTTTAGCCAAACAACATTTGCCACAAATGTCCGACAAAGCAAGTGCTTTAAAATTTTTGATGACGCAAAAATTGGCACAAAAAATTGGCGTAGATATGGCGGATTTGGATTACTTAATCGGACAGGCAATCGCTCCGAAAAAGAAATCCTATAAAACAGGCAAATTGCCCAAGCGTTCCATTTATCGCCCCAAAAGTACGACAACCGCACAAAAATTGGTGAAATGGCTGTTGATGAATCCGCAATGGGCAGAATATGTTAGGCTGCCTGAATATTTGGCATTGCCTGATGAATATTCTTTATTGCAAACATTAGCAACACTCATTGAAGAGTTGAAATTAACCCATACCGCACAAATATTAGAAAGATTGCGTGGTACGGAATATGAAAACATATTGCAACACATTCATTTAACTATGGAAGACGATGAAGACTGGACGCAATCAACCGATGACGATAAACGGGCTTTTACTGACGGCGTGAATAAACTCATTATCGCAATGAAAAAAACGCAAATTGACGAATTATCCGAAACTGCAAAACAACGCCCTTTGACTCATGCGGAAGAAGAACTCTTACACCACTTGTTAGTTAGATGAATATTAAACAATCCTTTCAGGCAGCCTGAAAACGATTTGGAGTAATTCGAATGGCAACTTCAACAAAATCGAAAAGCACCCAAAAAACGGTAGCAGAAAAAGCAAGCAAAACAACCGCAAGCAAAAAAACTGCTGCCGCCAAACCTGCGGCTAAAAGCACGGCGACAAAAAAAGCCACAACCGCAAGCAAAACAGCGGCGGCGAAAAAGCCTGCGGAAAAGAAAACCGCAACGGTAAGTAAAACGAGTGCGGCGGCGAAAAAAACGGCAAGCACAAGTAAAAAAGTTGCGGAAAAGAAAACCGCAACAAAAACCGCAACGGCAAGTAAAACTGCGGTGGCGAAAAAGCCTGCAAGCAAAACGGCAAACACAAGTCAAAAAGTTGTGGAAAAGAAAACCGCCAGCGTCAGTAAAAAAACGGCGGAGAAACCTGCGGTGAAAAAAGCCACAACCGCAAGTAAAACGACAGCGGAAAAGAAAACCGCAGACAAAACTGCTACCGCCAGTAAAAAATCTGCGGAAAAAGCGACTGCCCAAGCCGTAGAAAAAGAAAAAAAATCTGCCAAAAATAATGGCAAAAGTAATGGTAAAAACAAAACGCCTGTTGAAAATAAAGAAACCGCGTCATCATCGCAAAACAATCAACCGCACGCCTTAACCGAAGCGGAAAAATTAAGCCTGCAACAGTTATTCAAAATGGGTAAAGAACGCGGCTTTGTAACCCATGCGGAAATCAACGATAGGTTGCCTGAAAGTATGGCAGCGGATTCTGATCAGTTAGATAATCTGCTGAAATTATTAGGCAATATGAATATCACCGTTACCGAAGACAAAGCCGATTCGGAAATGTTGATGAACGATAATGCCACAGTGGTCAGCGAAGAAGATGCCGAAGCCGAAGCCGAAGCCGCACTGTCGAATGTGGATTCGGAGTTTGGACGCACCACAGACCCTGTGCGAATGTATATGCGTGAAATGGGAGCAGTGGAGTTACTTAAACGAGAAGACGAAATTGTCATTGCCAAAAAAATCGAAGAAGCTCTAAAAGATATGGTGCAATCGTTAAGCGAATGTCCAGGCTCGATTGCGGAAATTCTGGCGTTAATCGAAAAAGTCAAATTAGGCGATTTGAAAATTGACGATGTGGTTGAAGGCTTTGTCGGTGCGGACGATTTGGGTGCGTTGGATATTAGCGGTGAGCAGGAAGTTGAAGTGGATATGAGCGATGATGACGCTGATGATACGGACAACGATGAAAATGAAGACGAAGACACCGAAACCGATACCCCAAGCCAAGAACAACAAGACTTGGAACAACTGAAATTGCAAGCGGAAGAACATTTTGCAGGCATTAAAAAACTGTATAACAATATGGTGAAACAGTTGAAAAAACACGGCTCGCAACACAAATCATACATTAAAGTGCGTGATGAAATTCGTGATGAACTCTTCAAAGTGCGTTTCACATTCAAACAAATCGAAGCCCTGTACGACAGTCTAACCAATCGTGTAAAAGACATTCGCATATTAGAACGAGAAGTGCGTGCCATTTGCGTAGAGCAAATCGGTATGGATTCAGCCTATTTTATTGAACAATTTGGTAGCAATCAAACCAATTTAGACTGGGTTGAAAACGAAGTCGCACAAGGCAAACAATGGGCAGACGCATTAGACCGCTTCCGTCATCAAGTAATTGAAAAACAAGAAAAATTACTTGAATTGCAAGAAGGTGCGATGTTGCCGATTGACGAACTGAAAGCCATCAGCAAAAAACTGTCGATTAGCGAACGCAAAACCGCCCAAGCCAAGCAAGAAATGATTCAAGCCAACTTGCGTTTGGTGATTTCCATTGCCAAACGCTACACCAATCGTGGCTTGCAATTTTTGGATTTAATTCAAGAAGGCAATATCGGCTTGATGAAAGCCGTAGATAAATTTGAATATCGCCGCGGCTATAAATTTTCCACTTATGCAACATGGTGGATTCGCCAAGCGATTACGCGTTCGATTGCCGACCAAGCACGCACCATACGCATTCCCGTGCATATGATTGAAACCATTAACAAAATGAACCGCATATCACGGCAATACCTGCAAGAACACGGCATAGAACCCGAACCTGCAACTTTGGCAAAAGAAATGGACTTGCCCGAAGACCGTATTCGCAAAATTATGAAAATTGCCAAAGAACCGATTTCGATGGAAACCCCCATCGGCGGCGATGAAGATTCGCATTTGGGCGATTTTATCGAAGACGCACACAATATGGCACCAGCGGACGCGGCTATGTACGCAGGTTTGCGAGACACCACCAAAGAACTTTTAGCAAGTCTCACCCCACGCGAAGCCAAAGTGTTACGCATGCGGTTTGGCATTGAAATGAACACCGACCACACTTTGGAAGAAGTGGGCAGACAATTCGATGTAACCCGCGAACGCATTCGCCAAATCGAAGCCAAAGCCCTACGAAAACTCCGCCACCCCAGCCGCAGCGAACAGTTACGCAGTTTCTTGGAAATGCACAACGAACGCAATTAAAGGGCGTGGGCGATAGGGTATAGTCGGTTCACAGCAAAAGTAGTCAAGGCGGCGAGCCGCAGATAGTATAACTAATACAGCAAGGCAAGCCAACGCTGAATAGTTTTGCTATGAACCGACTATAAAAAAGCGAGCAGTCGGCTCGCTTTTTTTATATTCAGGCAGCCTGAAACTTTTGCAAAACTCAATCTAAAAAAATCGTTCGTTATAGGGTGGGCATTCCTGCCCACCAACTCTGCCTGCGGCGTTGATTATTTATTGATATTAAAGAAATTCCGCCCTATCTAACTATAAAATTCAAATACTTGTAATTTTTAACATTTTGGTGGGTCGAAGACCCACCCTACGGCAGGTTGAGCGAAACTCTGTTTTTTCAGGCAGCCTAAACACAAGACAACAGTTTCAACAACGCAAAAAATTTGCTATAATTGCCCCTTTTTTAACGGGTCTGTAGCTCAGTGGTTAGAGC
>JAFWTP010000095.1 GCA_017518845.1 Neisseriaceae bacterium | reverse complement strand
GAGCCTCCCGTTGTCAGCACGGCATTAGACTCAAGATAATAATTTGTAAGATTGGAACAGCCTGCAAAGGCGTCGCCACCAACATATTCAACGCTACCTGCGATTGCAACCTCGGTAAGCGAAGTGCAGTTTACGAAAGCGTTGCCCGAAACAGCTTCGTATCCGTTGGGAATGGCAACCTTAGTTACCTGATTTGATGGAAATACAGAGCTTGTTCCGCCGCCTGCAATATATGATGTGCCGCTGATTGCGGGATATGTTTTGCCGTCAATAACAAGCGATTTCGGTTTTGGCAGCTCTACCTCCGTCGCCGTGCCCTTGTATTCAACTAAAAATACGCTGTGAAGCTCGTTTGAGCCGTCGGTATAGACGTCATAAACAAAGCCGTCCTGTTCTACCCTATAGGGCTCGCCCGCAGCGAAAGTCGTCATATCAAGCGGCATAATTAACAATACCGCCATAAGTATTATAGCAATTAATGAACGCTTTTTACTGATTGTTTTCATAATAGTTACTTCCTTTCGATTTTGCCTTTTTCCATAAAAGCCATAACGCTTTGCGTCGGGCTTGTGTTAAAAAAGTATATCACAACAATATAGTTAATTCAAGAGGCGCCGTTATCCATTCTTACTGGATTTGTGCGTTTTGAAGACAGCTTTATTATTTGTTCTATCATCTTTTTATTTCGATGTACTTCACTATCAGCACGCCGATACCTTTGCTGACAAGCGTACAGAATATGGTAGTAAAAAGCACATTTAATACGTTTGACCTAATGCCGTCAAGATTTGAAATGGAAAACGTCAGCTGTCCCGACTTATACTGCATATACCAGAACAGCGCGCCGAAGGATATGGGGACAATAAAGCTGAACAGACGCAAAAGCACGCTGTATCTGTTCTTGCGTGAAAGCGCACTCAGCACGCCGCCCGCTATGCTGCCGATAACAAAAACAATCCAAATCATCTTGCACCTCGTTTTTTACTTTATTATGTGCTTTGTGCGCTATTTTACTTTTATAACAAGCTTTACTGTTTTCGTTGCCTTTTTGGTGGTTTTGTCACCTGACGCAGTAACGCTTACCTTGATTTTATAATTACCCTTTTTGAGTCCCTTTTTGACGGTAATGTTTCCGTTCTTTGAGTTTACGGTAATATTTTTGTTGCCACTCTTCTTTTTGTAGGTAACCTTGCCGACGGGATTTGTCAGGGTGATTGCGTTTTTGCGCGCATCGGGTCAGCCGCAAACACAGTAAGGTCAAGACCTGCAGATACTGACAGCATCATAAGAGCTGATAGAATTATTGAAATAACTCTTTTATATGTTTTCATAAAAACTCTCCTTCAAAAATAGAATTAACCAATTATATTTTACCATTCAATTGAAATCAAGTCAACAACACAGCACTTGCAATAAACGGCAAAATAATTTATACTATGCTTTGAGGAGTGATTTTTTGAAAAACAAAAGGGTTAAAAAAACATTTATCGTTATCGGCTGGGTGCTGCTTGCGGTTTT
>JAFWTP010000094.1 GCA_017518845.1 Neisseriaceae bacterium | reverse complement strand
TTTTCATCAAATTTTAATAAACTATGGGTGTATTCCATTGTTTCTATTGCAGTGCATAAAAAGCAAGCGAATACTGATAGTTTGATGATTTAAAATCAGCACCCCATCGTGCGGGGGATATTCACCATATCGCCCCGTGTTGATTACCCTGCCGACAAACAATCGGCTTTTTAAAGAAAGGGCATTTCAAATGAGTGCACATTTAAAATACTGGTTGGAACAACAACTTGCGGGAAACCGTATTCCTTTAAACTTACCGCCCGATGAACAAGACTTAAACGGTTTGGCACTGGGCACAGCGATTGCCGCTCACGCCGCTTGGATTGATAAACTCACGCTCACCTTAAAAGGACAAAACCCCGAAGAATATGACCCAGAAGTTTTGGGTGCAGACCACTTGTGTGCTGTGGGCAAATGGCTGTACGGCGATGGTAAAGCCTTGGATAAATTTCCAGAATACGAAACGCTGCGTAAAGAACACGCCGCTTTCCACGAATGTGCTGGCGGTATTGTGAAAAAACACAAACAAAAACACTTTGCAGACGCTATGTTTGACTTACGCAACACTTTGGTAGAATGCTCCCAAAATGTGCAAACCGCTTTGGTTGCCTTGCTGATTGTGTATCAAGATAGCAAAAAATAAACGGTAATTTTCGATTTTCACAAAAAAAGCAACTCGAACAGTGTTTAACAACATTGTTCGAGTTTTTTTGTGGGAAAATACGAAAAGAAACCCTTGTAAAGTTCGCGTTGAAACGAAAAATTCAACCTGCCGTAGGGTGGGCATTCCTGCCCACCGCAACCCCGAAAGGCGTTGATAATACAAAAAATTTTAGAAAATCAGATTGTTGTATTTGCCCCTACGGGGCAATGGTGGGCAGGAATGCCCACCCTACGGCGGGTTTAAAAATAAATTTCAGGCTGCCTGAAAAAAATAAAATCGCCCACATTCACGCTATAATAGCGACTTTCAACATAAGGAAAAAACGATGAAATTCACCCCCTTTTTCTGCTCTTTGGCGTTGTGCGTATCCGCTCCTGTTTTCGCCGACACAGTGGTTAAAATGGAAACTTCAATGGGCGATATTGAATTGATTTTAGACGAAAAAGCCGCACCCAAAACTGTGGCAAATTTTGTTCAATATGCCAACAAAGGTTTTTACAACGGCACGATTTTTCACCGTGTGATTCCTAATTTTATGATTCAAGGTGGCGGATTTACCCCCGATATGACGCAAAAAGCCACAAACGCACCTATCCCGAACGAAGCGGAAAATGGCTTGAAAAATCAAGTGGGTACAATCGCTATGGCACGCACGAATGACCCAAATTCTGCCACTTCGCAATTTTTTATCAATGTGGCAAACAATGATTTTCTCAATTTCAAAGCCCCCACACCGCAACATTATGGCTACGCCGTGTTCGGCAAAGTAAGCAAAGGCATGGAAGTGGTGAATAAAATTGTCGCCGTGCCAACAGGCAATCACGGTATGCACCAAAATGTACCGCAACAACCTGTG
>JAFWTP010000093.1 GCA_017518845.1 Neisseriaceae bacterium | reverse complement strand
TGTTGGGCGTGGGAATAATGCGAACTCTGGTGCTGCTGTCGATAAGTTCATTGTTGCTGTGATTGACTTCGCTTACGGTGTTGTTTTTCCATAGTGCGGGAATAGGGCGTGCGGGTAGGCGATAGCGGCGGCGAGTGCGGAAAAATGCGAGCAAGCCTGATAATAATCCTGCCAAGCCGCCGCCAGCAATGTCGGTGCTGCTCAAAGGGCTGGCGGTGAGTTCTTTGTCTAATTGTATAACATAGTTTTTCACCGCTCGGTTGTAGTTATTGTTGCCGTGCATATCATCGGCAAATTTATCTAATAACTGATTGATTTTTCTGTCGTTGATGTGTTTTATTGTGGTGTCGCCTGATGTGGATAAATACACTCGCCGCCCCAGTCCTGTTGCGTCTTCGGTTACAATCAACAGCAGCGTGCCTTCGATATTTTGCCCTGCACTGTAATGGGCGAGTTGGTCGAATAAATCGTCTGCCACAACGCTTTCAGGCTGCCTGAAAACAGAATTACGCCCCACAACATTGCATTTTTGATGATTTTTACCATAAGAAAAACCCTCCCAAAAGTGCCAAAATCAACACAATTAAGCCAATGATTACGGCAAAAATGCTCACTCGGACGGTGTCGGTGGGCAAATCGCCTGCGGCAACGCCTGTCTGCCCATTCACCGCAAATTGATAATCTACGCCTTTATAGTGATAATGCAAAATATACACAGGCAAAAGAGTGTAAGCCACTTTATCTATGGTGTATTCGCTTTGGTCGTCTTCGTCCAAAATTCGCTCACAGCCTGAACTGGCACGCAGTTGCGATACGGCGTGTTGCTGCACTTCTTGCAGGGCATATTGTTCGGCGTTATCTTGCGGCAGCGTAAAGCGTTCAGACTGAAAACCGCTTAAATAACCCGTGTTAAACGCCGTTTCATCAACCGCATTAAAAGGGTTAATAGCGTGAATCAGGTGCTGATTGATTTTATTAAACGATAAAAAACGAATGGCAGGAATGTGCATTTTGCCAGATCTATCAATACGATAGCGTTCTGTGGTGATTTCTTCTCGGTCACCACGCACACGGCGGTGTTCGTTGGCACCCACAGCGTGATAATTCACTGCCACATCAACATCAATATCCCAATAAGGCAAATACAAACCGATAATATTATCTTTTTGATTTTTAACGGTAAAATCTTTGGGTAGAAATTTTTTACCTGAAATCCATTGCGAAAATTTGGCGACTGCGGTTTTTTGGTCGATTTGAAAAGGAATGATTTTATCAGGACGAAAATCGCCCTGCAAACGGCTTTCGATAATCACAGGCGAATGGCAATAATAGCAAAACGAAGCGGTTGTGGTATCGCCGCACACCACTTCTGCACCGCAGTTGGGGCAGTGATATTGGCGAACTTCGCTGCCGTCATCGTGTGTTTCATGGGCATGTTTTTCTGCCCATTTTTCTTCGGTTTGGGCAACAAAGTCCTGCAATTCCTGCTCGGTACAAGTTCTGCCGCAATATTCACACTTAAATCCGCCTATTTTGGGATTAAATGAAATGGGGGCAGAACAGCCAATACATTTGTAGTTGGTAATGCTCATGTTTATCTCGTGTGTTTATTTTCAGGCAGCCTGAAAAAAGATATTCAGGCTGCCTGAAAACCCCAATTACCCTAATTTTTCGCCACATTCATTGCAGAATTTTGCCCCAGCAGTTACCGATGCACCACATTTACTGCACACGCTTGCTGTGGCAACTTTGGTGCCGCATTCGGTGCAGAATTTGGCGTTTTGGGGTAGGGCGGTGCCACATTGAGAACATTTGTTGTTTTCAGGTTTTTGCGTACCACACGAGCCGCAGAATTTGCCGCTGTTTTTCGCTCCGCACGCACATTGCCATGCGTTGGCAGTGGTTTGTTGCGTTGCTTGGGCTTGTTGTTGTTGCATTTGCATTTGTTGTAAATTGGTTTGCGATGATTGCCCCATAAAGCCACCGCCTGCCGCCATGCCAATGCCCATGCCCATAAACGAAGTGCCTGCTCCTGCTTCGTTGCTGCCTGCGGCTTCCATACCGCGTGCGATTGAGCCTTGAACAAAGCCTTCGCGAATAACAGGGTCGGTTAAAACCGCACCTTTATTACGC
>JAFWTP010000092.1 GCA_017518845.1 Neisseriaceae bacterium | reverse complement strand
TGGAAGCCGATGATGTGCTGGCAACTTTGGCAAAAAAAGGTTGCGAAAATGGTTTTCAGGTTGCCATATCTTCGGGCGATAAGGATTTAATGCAGTTGGTCAATGACAAAATCACGGTGATTGATACGATGAAAGACGCGGTCTATAACCGAGACGGCGTGTTTGCGAAATTTGCGGTGTATCCTGAACAGATTGTGGATTATTTAACGCTGATGGGCGACAAAGTGGATAATGTCAGGGGCGTGGATAAATGTGGAGCGAAAACGGCGGCAAAGTGGTTAGCGGATTTTGGTTCTTTGGATAATTTATTGGCGAATGTGGATAAAATCGGCGGCAAGATTGGGGACAATTTGCGTTCTGCGATGTCTTATTTGCCTTTATCTCGTCAGTTAATTCTATTAAAAGATAATGTTGATTTGCCGTGTGGCTTGGACGATTTAGAGCGTAGAAAAGCGGATTATGCCGCCTTATTGCCGCATTTTCAGCATTTTGGTTTTAGAAGTTTGGTGAAAGTGGCAGAAGAAGCGTTGTCAAAAGATTTCAGGCGACAGATATCCGTTAGCGATTTATCGCAAACGGTATTGTCGTTGCGAGCCGAGCAGAATGCTCGGCGTGGCAACCTCCCTGAAACTACTCAACTATATGATTTATTTTCGGATAATTCTGTTAGCCTGCCTGAAAAAATCACCACACATTACGCTTGTATCAAAACCACAGCAGATTTAGACGCTTTGTGTCATCGTTTGTCAAACGTTCCAAAAATCGCTGTGGATACCGAAACCACTTCCTTAAATCCGCAAGACGCACGGCTAATCGGTATCAGTTTCGCATTTTCGGCAGGGGACGCGGTGTATGTGCCGATTGCCCATACCTTTGTTTCTAATCCGCAACAAATAGACGAAAATCTCATTTTAGCCAAACTCAAACCGTTTTTAGAAAATCCCAACCTGCACAAAGTGGGGCAGAACTTAAAATACGACCGCCATATTTTGGCTAATCACGGCATTGATTTACAAGGAGTTGTGGGCGATTCTATGTTGGCGTCTTATCTCATCGAGAGCCATTTATCGCACAATTTAGACGATTTATGCTTGCGGCATTTTAACCACGAAACCATTAAATTTGAAGATTTGTGCGGCAAGGGCAAAAAACAAATTTCCTTTGCCGAAGTGGCGATTGACACGGCTACTGAATACGCCTGCCAAGACGCAGACTGGGCGTGGCGTTTGGAAGAATTTTTGCGTAGCAAAATGGATTCAGGCAGCCTGAAATTATATGAAGAATTAGAATTGCCGATTGCACAAATTTTATGGCAAATGGAACGCTACGGCGTTTTGATAGACCGCGAAGAATTGCAACGCCAAAGCCATGAATTAGGTCAGCAAATGCTTGATTTAGAAGAAAAAGCATATAAGATTGCAGGGCAGCCATTTAACCTAAACTCGCCCAAACAACTGCAAGAAATTTTGTTCAATAAATTAGGCATTCCCACAAAAGGGGTGAAAAAAACACCGACAGGTGAATTTTCCACAAACGAAGCGGTGTTAGAAAAGTTGGCATTGGATTTTCCGTTGCCAAAAATTATCTTGGAAAACAGGGGCTTGGCAAAACTCAAATCCACTTACAGCGATAAACTGCCACAATTATTAGACGCAAATGGCAGAGTGCATACCACTTACGCCCAAGCAGTTGCGGTTACAGGGCGATTAGCCAGCAACAACCCAAATTTGCAAAACATTCCCATACGCACAGAGCAAGGCAGAAAAATCCGCCAAGCCTTTATTGCACCGCAAAATAGCGTTATTATTTCTGCCGACTATTCGCAAATTGAACTGCGAATTATGGCACATTTATCAGGCGACACGGGCTTAATCAGTGCATTTAATCAGGGCGAAGACATACACCGCCGAACCGCCGCCGAGATTTTTAATATCGCACCAGCCGCAGTGTCCGCCGAACAACGCCGCTATGCCAAAACCATTAACTTTGGCTTGATTTACGGTATGGGGCGTTTTGGCTTGGCACAGAATTTAGGCATTAGCCCAGACGACGCACAGCACTTTATCGAACGCTATTTCGCCCGCTATCCAGCGGTTGCCGAATATATTGAACGCACCAAACAACAAGCCCACACGGCAGGTTTCGTAGAAACCCTGTTTGGCAGACGCTTGTATTTACCCGAAATTAACGCCACAAATAAACTCAAACAAGCGGCAGCAGAACGCGCCGCAGTGAATGCCCCCATGCAAGGCACCGCGTCCGATATTATTAAAAAAGCGATGATTGCGGTTGATGACTGGTTAATTTCAGGCAGCCTGAATGCCCACTTAATCATGCAAGTGCATGACGAACTGATTTTAGAAGTGCCTGAAAATGAAAAAGAAATTGTTTGCGAAAACCTGCCCAAGTTAATGTCAAGCGTTGCCAAATTATCCGTGCCACTGTTAGCGGAAGTCGGCGTGGGACGAAATTGGGAAGAAGCACATTGAATAGTGAGCAGTGAGTAGTGAGCAATGAGTAGTGAGCAGTTAGCAGTTAGCAGTTAGCAGTGAGTAGTGAGCAGTTGTTAAGTCAAGCCTTGTCAGGCTTGACGGATATGTTTTTAATAACGCTTCGATTTTTTTTCAGGCTACCTAAAAGAATAGTCGAAGCGTTATCTAAATACAAATTGTTTTGCCACAGGGCAAAACGAAACAACTACTCACTATTCACTGCTCACTGATTTTCAGACAGCCTGAAAAAAGGCTACCTGAAACTTTCAGGTAGCCTTTATTTTTAACTATATCAAATAATTAACGCAAAACTTCGGCAAAGGCGTTGGCGATATAGTCGATGTTTTTGCTGTTTAATCCAGCCACGCACATTCTGCCTGATTTCACCAAATAAACCGCAAATTCGTTGCGAAGTCTATCCACTTGTTCAGGGTTTAAGCCTGTGAAACTGAACATACCGCGTTGTTTGGTGAAGTAAGAAAAGTCGCGTCCTGGCACTTTTTCGTTTAACACGGCAACCAGTTGTGTTCGCATCAAAGCAATGCGTTGTCGCATGGTTTCCACTTCTTGTGTCCATTGTTTGTACAATTCGGGCGTGTTCATCACCTTATCAACCACATTGCCGCCGTGTGATGGCGGGCTGGAATAAATGCGGCGGACGGTGAATTTGAGTTGTCCATACACCAACTCGGCTTGCTCTTTATCTGGACAAACGGCCGACAAACCGCCTACGCGTTCGCCGTATAAAGACAAGTTTTTGGAGAACGAGTTGCTAACAAAGAACGACAAGCCAATTTGTTCCGCACGGCGAATGGCGTATGCGTCTTGTTCCAAACCATCGCCCAAGCCTTGATAGGCAATGTCCATAAAGGCAATCAGTTTGCGGTTTTTGATGATGTCCAACACTTCGTCCCATTGGGCAGGCGATAAATCCACGCCTGTGGGGTTGTGGCAGCAGGGGTGCAACAGCACGATGTCGTGTTCAGGCAGCCCTTTTAAAAATTCGGTCATTTTTTCAAAACGCACGCCGCCGTGATTTTTGCTGTAATAAGGGTATGCACCCACTTCAAAGCCTGCCCCTTCAAAAATGCCGATGTGGTTTGCCCAAGTGGGGTCGGAAACATAAACTTTGGCTTTGGGGAAATATTTGCGTAAAAAGTCGGCACCCACTTTCAACGCACCCGAACCGCCCAAAGTTTGAATGGTTGCCACTCGTCCAGCGGCAACGGCTTCGGAATTTTCGCCAAATAATAAGTTTTGGCAGGCTTTGCGGTATCCTGCCAAGCCTTCCATAGGCAAATAAGCACGCGGCGTGTGGGCAGCGGCAATTTCGTCTTCTACGGTTTTCACGCAGTCTAACAAGGGCAATTTACCTTCATCGGTGTAATAAACGCCGATGCCCAAATTAACTTTGTTGCTGCGTTCGTCTTGTTTGAATGTTTCGACCAAACTTAAAATCGGGTCGCCTGCATAATAATCGACATGTTTAAACATTGCGGATTTCCTTGTCTGTGATTTGTTGAGACAGTAAAAGTTAAGATTTTACGCCGAATAACACGGTTTTGCTATATGGTTTTAAAGGTTTCAGGCTGCCTGAAAAGATTATTTTGAAAAGGCGATACCTGTTTCACGAGTAATGTCAGATTGTAGTTTTTCTCGTAATTGTGTATATTCGCCTGTATCATTTTCAGGCAGCCTAAATGGTGCAAAACGACCTGTTGCGTGAAAAGGCTTCGCATAATATCTTGCACCTAATGCACTAACAGAACTGATATAAATCCATTGTTTTTTTCGATTTATTTTAACTCGTTGAATATAATAATTAGATACAGTATCAAAAATAATAACAAATAAATTAAAAATAAAAAATAATAATAATATACTGATAATATTATTTATTTTATCAAAATTATGAATAATAAGATATGTAAATGTGAAAAATATACAACATAAAATCATTTTATAAATGTATTGAAACACTTTTCCGTATGAAGCAATAACTTTCCATTGAATAATCTGTTCGCCATTTTGCCAATCTTGATATATTCGTTTTAATTCATTTTGGCAAAATTCATCGCTCATCATTTTTTGATGTTTTTTCCACATTTTTCATTTTGCCTATCGTAAAAACGCCTGCACTTTTTGCCATACTTCGCTTTTTCGTTGTGGTGTTTCTCGTAAGCGTTCGGGGTGCGGTAGGGTGAGTTTGGGCGTATCTGTTTGAATATACTGTGCTAATTCTTCGCTTAATACAATTATTTTATCGGCAGAATCAGGCAGTTTCAGGCTACCTGAAACAACAGCATTATCAGGCAAATGATGCCAGATGATATTTTGCGTGCGACTTACCGCATAAATTAACTGCCGCAATAATTTGCCGACTGTGCTTTTTTCAGTGAGTTCGGCAGCGGAAATATTCAGTTGCGAACGCAAGGTGAGCCACAATATAGAAACGCCGTTGGCGGCAACCGTTTTTGTCCAGACGCAACGCACGGCAAGTAAGGCGGCTGGGTCAATTGTGGGCGTGGCAATCGGGGTAGGTGCAGGTTTTTGTTTGGCTTCAATTTTGGGCAGATGAATGCGTTTGGCGTTTGGCGTATGCGTTAAAGTCGGACGCGTTTGGGGCGTAATCACTTTCGCCCCGCGTTTTAACCACAACGCCCCCAAGCCCAACGCGTCTGCCAAATGTATGTATCTTGCACTTAACATATTTTTTCCATAATCAAGGCATTTTCAATCGGAAACATATAATAATCTTTGCGTTCAGAAATTGCCCTAAATCCTTGTTTTTCATATAAATTGATTGCCGCCGTATTGCTTTTTCGCACTTCCAACACAATTCGCTTAATGTGCGGATTGTTTGTCACAAACGATTGTATCAGTTTTTCGCCATAACCTTGTCGGCGATGTGCTTTATCGGTCAAAATTAAATGCAATTCCGCTTCGTCTAACACCGTTTGCCAAATCGCAAAAGCAATAATTTTTCCTTGATATTCAATAACTTCTATTTGATTATTGTTTAAGGCTGCCTGAAAATGCTGTTCTGCCCATGCATTGTCGTTGCTGTTGATATTCAGTGCAACAATTTGCGTTAAATCGCAAATATTTGCCTGTCGCATCACGCTCATTGTGTCATTTCCTTTTTGCGTTGAGCCTGCTCCACAGCGGTAAGAGCAATTTTATCGCGAACATACAGAAGCGACATATTTTCCGCCGTCATCACCGCATAACGACCGCTTAAAGCGATATTAAGAAAATCGCAAGCCGTAGGCATTTTTTCAATATAATCAACAATTTTCAGGCTGCCTGAAAGATGAATATTACCCACAACAACACATTGCGACAAGTTTTCAGGCAGCCGAATATCAACCGCACGCCCCACGCAATAATTGCTTAATCGCTGTTTTCGTTCGGTATCAAAAAACGCATAAAACACTTCGCCCATGCGTGCGTCCATTGCCGCCAAAACACAAGGGCAGGGGGGAGCAGAATAAGCCAAAGCGTCCAAAGACGGCACGCCAATTAGGGGAATAGCAAACGCCGCCGCCAAACCCTGTGCCACACTTCCCCCCACACGCAAACCCGTAAAAGCACCTGGCCCTTGATTGACCACAATCGCCGCCAAATCAGGCGTATCAACGCCTGCGTGAAGATACAAATCACGCAAAGCAGGCAGTAAATGTTCCGACTGCTTGACACCAATATCTTGATTGATTTCAAACACTTGCCCATTCACTTTAAGGGCTAATGACATCACGCTTGTGCCACAATCAATCGCTAAAATGGGTTGGGAAAAATCAATATTCAACATGGTTCAGGCTGCCTGAAATATTTTAGATTAAATCGAAAAATCTTCATTATTTTCTTTTTTCACAATATTTAATTTTTTTGCCGTAAAGTTAATACTCATTCCTTGAATTAACACCGAAATCAATACCATAAAAAATACCGTATTAAAAATAGCGTGAAATTCGGGTAATTGATAAGTATAAGGATAAGTGGCTAAAATAATCGGCACGGCTCCCCTTAATCCGACCCACGAAATATAGGTTTTTTCATTTATTTTATAACGACTGCCAATGAGTGAAATAAAAACAGCGGCAGGGCGGGCAATAAAAATCAAGGCGGTGGCTAATAAGGCTGCCTGAATGGCAAAATTAGGTAAATCGCTGGGAAAAACCAATAAGCCTAATATTAAAAATACCAAAATTTGCATCATCCACGCAATCGCTTCGTGAAAAGCCATAATGTTTTCTTTGTTGGTAAAATAATATTTGTTAATGACAATTCCTGCAATATAAACGCTTAAATAACCATTGCCGCCAATTGCAGAAGACATACCAAACATCATTAACATCCATGCAAGGCTAATTAAAGGATAAAGACCTGTTTGCATGAGTTTTAATGTGGCACAGATTCTGGGAAATAAATAACCAAAAGCAAAACCCAATGCACCGCCCACTAAAAATTGTAAAACAAAATTAAGTAATACATCATTAACTGAATTTGCGTCTTCTAATACAATTAAATTTAATATGGATACTGTCAGAAAAATCGCCATAGGGTCATTACTGCCTGATTCCAATTCTAATAGTTTATTGATATTGTTTTTTAATTCTATTTTTTGCGAACGCAATATCATAAAAACTGCGGCTGCGTCTGTGGAAGAAACAATCGAACCCAATAATAGTGCATGTAAAAAAGATAAATCTAAAATATAATGAATAAAACCTGCCATAATCAATGCGGTGAATAATACACCGACTGTGGCTAACATAATACCAGGTGTTAAAACAGATTTAATTTCTTTGAATTGCGTACTTAATCCGCCATTGTATAAAATACAAATTAAAGCAACGGTACCAATATTGCGTGCTAATTCGGGATTATTAAATTCAATGCCGACAATTCCTTCTGAACCCAATAGCATACCAAAGCCTAAAAAGACCAATAACATAGGTAAGCCAATTTTTTCAGAAATTTTACTGGCATAAACACTGATAAATAAAACTGCCCCTATACCAATAATATAAAAATCAAAACTGGATACATTGAATATCATGTTTTTTTTCTTTCTATATCAATGGGATAGGGGTTATTAAGCCATAAAAATTTTATGGAACAAATTTAGTCGGATCAACCGCATTGCCGTTTTCACGCACTTCAAAATGCAGTTGCGTTTGTGTGGCATCGGTGTTGCCCATTGTGGCAATTTGCTGACCGCGTTTTACTTTTTGACCTTCTTTCACCATAATTGTGGCGTTGTTGCCATAGGCGGTTAGGTATTTGGAATTGTGTTGAATAATCAATAAGTTACCATAACCACGCAAGCCTGAACCGCTGTATTT
>JAFWTP010000091.1 GCA_017518845.1 Neisseriaceae bacterium | reverse complement strand
TCTACGCCTTTGGCAATTGTATAGCCAAATCCCATAAGCGGTACTGTGGCTCCGCCGCCGGCATAATCTGCCAAAGGCTCATATATTCCTATTGCCGTTAAAAACACTCCCAAAACAACAAGCGTTACAAGAATTCTTGCAGGCGTTACCTTTGTTTTGTCAATAAATATCTGGCACACGGCACATATAAGTCCACCTACCCAAAACGCATTAAAAAGCGACATCAGTATTTCTCCGGTGTTTATAACGATCACCTCCTGAAATTGTTTTGTTGATATTATCTTCATTCGTTTTGATATATATTCGTTTTTATATGTGTTTTTGTATATTTTATTATTTATGCAAACTATATTTTAAAAACTGTTGTAAATATTGTGCTCAATGGTTATAATAGTTATGTTTGAACAGAATGTGAGGTGAAGGCGTTGAAGATATATATTGTACGGGACACCGGCGACAGCAAAGACAGATACTCCGTTTACGATAACAGCGGAAAGCTTATGTACCGCGTTACCGGAAAATACGGTCTTCTCGGTGATGCAATGTATATCTTTGATGAAAACGGTAAGCGTGTTTTTAAAATACTGCAAACATCCGTTCAGCTGCCCATAACAGTGTATTATTTGAGCGGCGAAACGGATAAACTGAGACTCACGTTCAATCATATGCGTAAGCAGTATGTCTTTTCTGGAATAAGCTGGCATATATACGGCTTAGCCCCCACTTACGAAATATATGATGCTGACAAAAGCGTCGTTATGTCGCAGAAACCCGATTCCTCCGGTCTTGGATATATGCTTGAGATAAACTGTGAAGGCAGACATCTTTTGTGTGTTGCGGCAGCCGTGTGCATAAACAGCATTGTTGTTTCAACCGATACTGCGGTTGCTTTTCAAAACTGATGATTAGATGGAAACGGAGACAATATACGATGTCAATTAAAAACAGCAAAAAACAAAACAAAAGGCTTTCCCCAAAATACTTTAATGCGCTTATAATTTCAATTATTTGTGTTCTGCTTGTATTTGCAGAAATAATTCTTTCAAACACAATATTACTCAAATGCACAGTATGCGGTTACGGAACCAAAGTAATAAAGCTTAGCGGTAATACAAATGTAAGGCAGGAATCCGATGCGATTTACATAGATAACATTGATACCGCCGCGTGCAGTTTGGGGATATCTGCGGTGGGAGCCGAAACATACAGCGATATACAAATTATGATGCTGGATGAAAACTTTGCCTATGAGTATCAGCTTGCGGGAAAATACAGGTTTTTCTGCGGCAAAAATGAAACAACGGATTATTTTAAAATAAATCCCGCAGGCAAACTTAAATCTCTTAAGATTTCCGCCAGCTCAAAAAACTCAAATTTCAGTCTCACCAATATAATAATCAATCCAAAGCCGCCTTTCGGATTTAATTTTTTCAGGTATATTCTGTTTTGTGTCGTAATTTGCGGTATATTTGTTATTATTCGCAAAAAGGCGTATAACATAGAATACGATAAAAGCAACAATAATCATATCGCCGTTTTAGCGTTTATAATCGCGGTTTGCATTATT
>JAFWTP010000090.1 GCA_017518845.1 Neisseriaceae bacterium | reverse complement strand
CTAATTGTATAGCAAAAATTGGTGAGAATGCCTTTATTGCTAGTGAGAACTTGACTTCAGTAACCATAAAAAGTGAAGCCAGATGTGACAATGCAGGCTTATACTTAAGAAAAGGCGGAATTCGCTATAAAGTGTTAAATAAAAATGAAGTAATGGTCGATACAAAAGAATATGAAAGTCCATTTTTTAATAGTAATCCCCAAAAATATTCAGGAGATATTGTAATACCATCGAAAGTGATAGCCGGCAATACTTTTTCTGTTGTGGCGATTAATGATGCCGCATTTGCGGAAAGCATAGATTTGAAATCAGTAACCATTCCGAATGCTGTAAAAACCATTGGGCGTGATGCATTTAGAAATTGCATTCACTTAACAGCAATATATTGTCAGGCGAAATCGGAGCCAATGGGTTGGGACGTCTATTGGAATCCCAATAAATACAAAGTTGTTTGGGGTGCAATTGATAAATTCAAATAAGATGGATTGTTAAATGATTTATAACTATTTTTTCCTACAATATTTTAAGAGGTTATATTGAAATGGGGGAAATATCAGGTTAGTTCTCAATGTGCAATTTGTTAAGGAATTAGAATATGAGTCATTTACCAAATATGAAAAAAATCTTTGTGCTAACATTTTTGACATTAATGTCAGTATGTAAAGGGGTTATTTATGCTAATAGTAAAGATTGTTCGATAATGGAAAATTCTTCAGTACAAAAAGTATATTATGTCGTGTTAGGAAGTTACGACACATTGGAAAGTGCAGAGACATATAATTATAATTGTCCCGATGGAATGGAGTGTTGGATATATAAATGTCCATTAGAAGACAAAACGGTTTATCGCGTGTGCTATGCTTGCTTCTCTACTCGTCAGAAGGCCCTAGCCGCAATTAACGAGTGGCGTTCAAGTTTGTATGGTCATTTGTTCACTAATGCGTGGATATGGGTAAACGACGGATTGGGCAACTGTGTTTATTGTCCAATAAATTATGAAACAGACAGGCCGAAGCAACCGCTATCCCCAAAATAGAGAATTTAAGAATGCATTGTTGCTCAATCAAAAAGGCGGTACCCATTTGGTATCGCCTTTTTCAATATCAGTGAAAATCTGTATTTTCTGTGTCGTCTGTGCGAATAAATAATCAAAACGTCACCGCCGCAATCTTTCTGATTCCTTTCAAAACATTGGCCACCGACTTGTCGTTTCGGGTGGCTCGCATATTGTACTTTGTTTGCAGGTACATTAGTGCGTCAGCGGGAACGTCGAGTGCGGCTTCGAACATAAGGGCGGTTTTGGCCGTCAGCGAGCGGCGCCCGTTCAGTATCTCATTAACAACCGAATAGGTAAGGCCAATGTTGTCGGCCAATTGCCGTTGGCTGATGCCGCGTGCTTCTATTTCGTCCTTCTGCTGACCATTCCCGTTGCCATTCTGGCGATGCGGCTTGCTGAAAAGTTAGAGAAGAAGCAAACGGAAGCGTTAAAGTAAACGGCTGACAGTAAACTTTTTAGTTTGATTTTCTCTTGCTGCGATATGGCGCCGCACTTTGCAACTCGGTTGCAGAGTGGGCGCCGTATTTTTGCGTCGGAAAACAAAAAGAAAAAACATTAAAAACCGACAATTATGTTTTGGGACAAAGTGGCATTTGCCTACGATTTTTTTGAAAACACTTACAACGGAAAAGTTTATGCCAACACTGGTAAAACAGTTGCAGAACAGATAGATACGACCGACGAAGTTTTGGAATGTGCGTGTGGAACGGGGGCAATCAGCGTGTATATCGCGCCCAAGTGCAAACACCTGACGGCCACCGATTTCTCGCCGAAAATGCTGAAGCAGACCGAAAAGAAGTTACGGCGGTTCAACAATGTGGAAATCAGGCCTTTGGATATGACAAAGATTGAGTATCCCGACAATAGTTTCGACAAGGTTGTGGCAGGAAACGTGATTCACTTGTTGGAAAATCCCGTTGCCGTGATTTCAGAACTTGTGCGTGTCTGCAGGCCTGGCGGAAAAGTTATAATCCCCACATATATAAACATATACAGCAATGGCAAGGAAAACGTTTTTGTCAAGATTTTTGAAAAGGCGGGGGCGAATTTCAAAAAGCAATTCGACATTGAATCGTACAAGGCTTTTTTCAAAAATGCAGGATACAAAAACGTTGAGTATCACCTTGTTGAAGGCAAGATGCCTTGCGCTGTGGCGGTAATCACAAAAAACGTTTAGCCATTTCGCTTCAAATACTATTTTTGCGCCAAAATTTCTGAAACTATGAATTATAGCAGCATAATTGTTGGCGCGGCAGTTTTTTTGAGCATCGGCTTGTGCCATCCAGCCGTCATTAAAATGGAATATTACTGGGGAAAACGCAGTTGGTGGCTCTGGCTCTTTGTGGGGCTCGCCTGCGTCGCAGCGGCGCTATTCATTGATAATCAGACCGTATCGACAATAATCAGCGGATTTGCTTTCTCTTGTTTTTGGGGCATTGGCGAAATGTTCGCACAGGAAAAACGCGTTCTGCGTGGCTGGTTCCCCGAAAATCCGAAGCGCCACGACTATTACGAAGCATTGCGAAAGGCGGGGAAGGGGAAATAAGGCAGAGAAGTTTGAAAAGTGAAAAGATATGGCGCCGAAACTTTGCAACCTGGTTGCAGATTCGGCGCCATATTTTTGTGCTAAAAATTTAAAACTAACAAACAATGAGCAAGATAGAAAACAACAATCTGAGCCAACTGAAATGTGTGG
>JAFWTP010000089.1 GCA_017518845.1 Neisseriaceae bacterium | reverse complement strand
GTGACTTTGGTTTGAAAGCTGTTGGTCGTGGTCGCCTGACTGCTCGTCAAATCGAAGCCGCTCGCCGTGCGATGACTCGTCATATCAAACGCGGCGGACGCATTTGGATTCGCGTTTTCCCAGACAAACCCATCACCAACAAACCGATTGGCGTGCGTATGGGTGGCGGTAAAGGTTCTCCTGAATACTATGTGGCAGAAATTCAACCTGGCAAAATGTTGTACGAAATGGACGGCGTTGCCGAAAGCCTTGCTCGTGAAGCCTTTGCATTAGCGGCAGCCAAATTGCCGATTCACACCACATTTGTTACAAGACAGGTAGGTCAATGATGAAAGCACAAGATTTAAGAGCAAAAAGCGTTGAAGAACTCAATAACGAATTATTGAGTTTAGGCAAAGCCCGTTTTGCATTAAAAATGCAAGCCGCCGTTGGACAGTTGGCAAAAACCAGCGAATTGAAAAAAATCCGCCGTGATATTGCCCGTGTTAAAACCGTATTAACAGAAAAGGGTAAAGCATAATGGAAAAAAGAGTTCGTACCCTGCAAGGTCGCGTAGTGAGCGACAAAATGGACAAAACCGTTGTGGTTTTGGTGGAACGCCGTGTGAAACACCCACTGTATGGCAAAGTGATTCGCCTGTCCAAAAAATTCCACGCTCACGATGAAAACAACGCCTACGGCATTGGCGACACCGTGATTATTTCCGAAACTCGCCCGATTTCCAAGACCAAATCTTGGACAGTAACCGAGTTAGTAGAAAAAGCCCGCGTGGTTTAATTTTCGGATACGGTTTGATTGGTATTTATATCAAAAACAAAGCACACAGTTTTCTGTGTGCTTTTTTGTTGGGGTAGGGTGGGCAACTTGTTGCCCACGCGTTGTATGTGCGTTATATCAAACTTATTTTAATCATTGTGTTTTATTGAAAATTAAAAGTTTCAGGCTGCCTGAAAAAATCGCCCGATTTTGCAAATAGGACGGTTTATTGTTGGCATTTCAGGCTGCCTGAAAAATATTTTGTCTGTTGTGGTGGGTCGAAGACCCACCCTACCAGTTATTTCAAACTTTGCATATCAATCACAAAGCGGTATTTCACATCGGATTTCAACATTCTTTCATACGCTTGGTTGATATACTGCATATCAATTATTTCCACATCAGGCACAATATTGTGCTGTCCGCAGAAATCCAGCATTTCTTGCGTCTCGGCAATGCCGCCGATACACGAGCCTGCAATAGTGCGGCGTTTGAGTAAGAGTTGTGCAGAATTGGCTGCCACTTCTTCGCCCACTACGCCTACCAAAACCAAGGCACCGTCTGTGGTTAAAGTCGGCACATAGGGGGCTAAATCGTGTTTGTAAGGCACGGTGTCGATAATCACATCAAATTGATTGCGAACCGCTTTCATTTGGTTTTCATCGGTCGATAACACAATATGATGCACGCCTAATTTTTTAGCGTCATCAAATTTGCCTGTGGAGCGGGTAAATAGCGATACTTCCGCACCCATTGCCACAGCAAATTTAATCGCCATATGCCCCAAACCGCCTAAACCGACTACACCCACTTTTGTGTCTTTGCCCACTTTCCAGTGGCGTAAGGGCGAATATGTGGTAATGCCTGCACACAATAAAGGAGCAACGGCTTGGGTGTCCAAATTTTCAGGCACACGACAGGCAAATGCGTCTTTAACCACATAACGGGTGCTGTATCCGCCGTAGGTTTTCTCGCCTGTGCTGTAACGGAATGAGTCGTTATAAGTTTGCACATTGCCGTTGTCGCAATATTGTTCTAAATCGTGGCGGCAGGGTTCGCACTGCCCGCAGGAATCAACCATACAGCCGATTCCAGCCAAATCGCCGATTTTAAATTTCGTTACATTTTTGCCCACTTTCACCACGCGTCCGACAATTTCATGACCAGGTACCATAGGATAAGTACTCCAACCCCAGTCATTACGGGCTTGATGCAAGTCGCTGTGGCACACGCCACAATATAAAATGTCGATTTCAATATCATTATCGCCACAATCTCGGCGTTCAAAATCAAACGCTTGCAAGGGCGTGTCATGTGATAAGGCAGCATAGCCTTTAACTTGAATACTCATGGTTATTTTCCTTTTTTTAAGTTGAACAAATTTTTACCATTATAAAAAGCATTTTTTGCGATGAATAGATGTATATAAAAATTATCTGTTTTTGATATATATAGTCAATTCACAGCAAAATCATGCAGCGTTACTTCGCCTTGCCGTATTATTTATACTGCCTGCGGCGAACCGCCTTGCCTGTTTTTGCTGTGAACTGACTATATCAATGCTTTTCAGGCAGCCTGAAACTATTTTGTTGTTTCATATTTACGACTTAAATTTAAGCCCACAAAGCCCCACAATAATGCTAACAATCCGCCAGCGAGTAAGGCGTAGTGGGCGTTTTTGTCGGCTAACAGTCCTTCTAATTGCGATGACAGTGCGTCTCCGCCGCGATAGACTACGGTGTCGGTGAAGTTTTTCACCTTGTATTTACTCTCGCCATCTAATGGCACAAACAGCATTTCGCGGGCGGGTTTGACTAATGCGTATTCGCCCACTCGTCTTAAAGAATACACCACAATAATTGCCCACAAGGCGTGGTTGCTTACAATTAAAACAATAAACCCGAATGCCAAAACAAAACCTAATAAAGACAACAGCGATTTACTGCCAAAATGCTTGGCAATTTTAGCGGTGAGAAAAATTTGAATAATAAAACTGGCAGTTTGTACCACAAAATCAATTTTGGCAAAAAAAGCGGTGCGTGCTTCTCTATTTTCAAAGGCAGTTTTAACAATACGGGCTTGTTCCATATATAAAAAAGTGGAAACCGATGTGAGTAATATAATAAATAAGGCTAATAGCATTAAATAGTTAGATTGAAAAACAATTTTAATGCCTGTAAATGGATTTTTGGCAGGTAATGGCGTATTGAATTTTTGTAAAAATTGCGATTGTTGATTTTCAGGCAGCAGTTGATAACTTTCTTTAATCATTAAATTTTTTAGTATTAAAGACGCAAATAAAAACAAACCTGATAATAAAATAAAATGCTGTGTTGCTATTTTATGTCCTAAAAAGCCTACCCACATGGAACCGATAATACTGCCAACACTTGCTCCTGCACTAATTATTCCAAATAAACGAGCGGAGCGTTCTCGTGTATAAGTATCCGCTAAAACACTCCATGCGGTTGAAATAACAAATAAATTAAAAACACTCACCCAAATAAAAAAAGTGCGACACAACCAGATATAATACGGACTGTCTTTTTGAATGAGTAACATAGCGGCATAAAAAGCAATTAAATTTAGTGCAAAGAAAATAAAAATGCCGTCCGCATATAATTTACGGCGAATAATGCCGCTTAAATTCATCGCTAATAAAGAACAGATTAAAGTGGCAATAAAAGTGCCTAAAAATAACCACTTTAATTCTTGCGTGCCTTTTTCTATCCCCAAAGCATCACGAATGGGGCGTAAAAATGCGTAGGCGGCAAATAATAGAAAAACAAGTAATATGCTGTATATCAATAACTTAACTTCTCGTTTTTCTAATGATAATAAGGAAAGTATTTTATTCATTTTTATTACCCTTTTTCAGGCTGCCTAAAAGATTACCGTCATTGCGAGCGAAGTCGTAGTTTTGTAGGGTGGGTCTTCGACCCACCAAAAACTACGATTTATACAAAACAAGCCATTTTAGGCTACCTGAAAAGTTTATGTTATCAACGCCTGTCGGCGTTGTGGTGGGTCGAAGACCCACCCTACAAAATCACTTGCGTTCAATTCTTTCAGGCTGCCCTGACAATATAGCACCGACCACTTTATGTGGCACATACAATTCTTCTAAATAAGCGATTTCTTCCGCCGTTAAAACAATATCTAATGCTTTTATTGCGTCATCTAAATGAGCTGTAGAAATAGAACCTAATACAGGAGAATCCACGCCTTTGGCATAAGCCCAAGATAATGCAACTTGTGCCATTGATATTTGGCATTTTTGTGCAATTTCTGAAACGCGTTGAATAATCAATAAATCAGGTTCTTTGAATGCGTCATATTTGGCTGGCAAAACTTTATCTTGTTGAGAACGATGAGAATATCCGCTCCATTCAATATGGGCTAAATGTCCGCCTGCAAGTGGTGAATACGGAGCAATAGCGGTATTAAATTGCCGACAAACTGGAATTAAATCTCGTTCATCTTCTCGATAAATCAGGTTGTAATGATTTTGCATAACGGTGAATTTTGTCCAATGATTTTGCTCGGCAATATTTTGCAAATTATGGAATTGATAGCCATACATTGCACTTGCTCCTAATGCTCGCACCTTGCCTTTTTCAATTAAAGAATGCAGGGTTTGCATGGTCTCTTCCATGGGGTGATGATAATCAAAACGGTGAATCATATAAATATCCACATAGTCCATATTTAAGCGTTTAAGACTGCCGTCTATTTCTCGCTCAATCGCCTGTTTGGATAATTTGCCGTCATTAAAAAAAACTTTGGTTTGAATCACCACTTTTTCACGGTCAAGACTCAAATTTTTAATCGCTTGACCTAAATAGCGTTCGGAATCGCCGTTGGTATAAACATTTGCGGTATCAAAATAGTTAATACCTAAATCCCAAGCGTGTTCAATAACTTGCTGGCAGATTTTAGGGTCGGCTTCTGTCCAAGTTAAAAAATCAGCAGACGGCTTGCCAAAGCCCATACAGCCCAAGCAAATTTTGGATACTTGAATACCCGAATGTCCCAGTGTGGTGTATTGCATATCACTAACTCCTTAATTTGTCGGATTATTTACCAATAGCGTTGATTAAAATATTTTCAGGCTGCCTGAAATTATCTCAATCAAGCCTACGGCTTGACGGTGGGTCGAAGACCCACCCTACAACTATTTTTTATCAATCACTTCAACGGTTTGAGCGGCGATTCTGTCTTGCACCATATGGGGCATATATGGGCTTTTGGCATATTTTTTGCGATATGCGTCTGACACTTTTTTAATCAACTCAGGGTCATCAATTTGGGCGTAGGACACCTGATAAGTGTTGCCAGCGGCGACAATAATGCCTTTTTTATAAGCCATTGCAGACTTGTACCAAGACGAATTTGTGCCGTTGTAAGGTCGCACAAACAGGCGGTTATCCACAACCACTTCCCAAATCCAAGTGGGCGTGCCCGTTTTGCCATTTGCCCGCTCGGGGGCAATTTTCAAATCATCGGCTTGGTCAATTTTGCTTAAAGTGGCACTGTCCCACGCAAAAGCGGTGTTCATCATCAAAACTCCTAAAAATAAAGAAGAAAGAAAGCGTTTCATGGTGTTACTCCTATTCAATGTTTTGGCTGATGCCAAACTGGGTTTCAGGCTGCCTGAAAATAACTCATTGCTAATTATTTTGCAGGTTTATTGATACCTAAACTATCTTTCACGCCCAAATTATCCACAATACATTTGGCGACTAAATCGGCAATGCTTTTGCGAGAAATTTGAGCGTCTGGATTTTTAAATTTTTCATGACGATGTGTTATCTCGTAATCAATTTCATCACGACTTGAAAACCATTGCGGACGAATAATGGTGTAATCCAAATTCGATTGTTCAATAATTTTAGCAGAATGAACATATTCCGCTGGCGGCATGGTGCCATTGCCTATTTCGTTATAAATGCCGTAGGACGAAATCCACACCAAGCGTTTAACCTGTGCGGCGTTCATTGCCGTAATTAAACTTTTTGCCATATTTGACAAATCACCTGCTAATCCCGCATAAACCGCATTCACTCCTTGTAATGCTTGGGTAAGTTTATTTGTATCCAACACATCACCGTCAATAATTTTAATTTGTGAATGAGTTGCATAGTTTTTTAAGCGACCGCTATTTCGTGCATATAAAATCAATTCGATATTTGGGTTTTTATGAAGTAATGCGTCAATCACATATTTACCCAAAGAACCTGTCGCACCAAGTATTAAAACTTTCATTTTTTTATCCTGTGCAAAAGCGTTTATCGTTAATAAACTTATTCCAGCGAATAAGGCTGATTGAAAAAAGTTGCGTCTGTTCATTTTGTTTTCCTTTTTATTTCAGGCAGCCTGAAAGGTTCTCGAAGCATTATCAGAATTTATCCGTCAATCCGCAGGATTGACATAACAACTGCTCACTACTCACTCCTAACTGCTCACTGCATTTCAGGCTGCCTGAAACCTTACCCTACATATTTAATCAGGCAATTTCCAACTATTTAATCTTTTCACCGTTTGAGCGTCCAAATGGTGAAAGTCTAAAAACAAACTGGTTTTTGTATCCATTTTCGCAATGGTTTGCATATCTTCATTAGATAATGTAAAATCAAACACGCTGATATTTTCTTTCATTCGGGCGATTTTGGTTGTTTTGGGAATAACCACAATATTGCGTTGAATCAGCCAACGCAAAATCACTTGGGCAACCGTTTTATGGTATTGATCACCGATTTTTTGCAAAATCGGATTGCTAAACATATTATTGCGACCTTCGCCAAAACTTGCCCAACTTTGCAAAACAATGCCCAATTCTTTTAACACTTTTTCATCTTCTTGGCGTTGATAAAAAGGGTTGCATTCAATTTGGTTAATGGCAGGTTTAATTTCATTATTCAAGGCAAAATCCATAATGCGATCAGGATAAAAATTGCTCACCCCAATCGACTTAATTCTGCCTTCTTTTTTCAATTTACTCATTGCTCGCCATGCACCGTAAATATCGTTAAACGGTTGATGTAAAAGCAATAAATCAAGATAATCTAATTGCAGTTTTTTCATTGAAGCGTCAAAACTTCTTAAAACACCGCTTTCTGTGGCATTGCTTGCCCAAATTTTTGTGGTGATAAACAAATCTTCGCGTTTCACCCCGCCTTTAATGGCTGTTTGCACCGCATTGCCCACACCTTGTTCGTTGCGATAGGCTTGGGCGGTATCAATCGAGCGATAGCCCACAGAAATGGCATCTTCCACGCATTGTTGCGTTTGTTCGGGCGAAATTTGATACACGCCGTAGCCCAAAATCGGCATTTTATTGCCGTCATTGAAAGTAACAAATTGCATTTTTGGCTCCTTATTGTTGCCTGTTGAAACACTATCGACTGCCCAAGCCATACCACTTGCCACAGCCAAACCCACAGCCGTTGTCGATTGCAAAAAATCGCGTCTGTTCATTGTGTTGTCTCCTATTTTGTGGGAATGCCGTTAGCATTTAACCACGCGGTTACATCTTGCGGCAAAGTTGAGCCGCCTGAATAATGCACCGACAACGCGTTGCCCAATGGGGCGTTGGGGGCAAGTTTGGCAATCGCACTCACACTTTGTCCCATGCGTCCGCCACCGTGGGACGCAAAGGGAATAATCATTTTTCCTGAAAAATCATACTCTTCCAAAAGCGTTGCCACAGGCATAGGAATGGAAGCCCACCAGTTCGGATAGCCCAACAACACCGTATCATATTCTTCAAAATTATTGATTTTTATGGCTAATTTGGGGCGTTTTTGCGTATGTTGGTCATCTTGTGCCTGCATTAAACAAGTGTTGTAATCATCAGAATAAGGCTTAACCATTTGAATTTCCAACAAATCTGCTCCTGTTTGTTTTTGAATTTCGCGTGCCACCCCACGCGTATTACCGCCCCAAGAATAAAACACAATCAAGATTTTTTCGTGTTTGACAGGCGAAAAGGCTTCGTTTTTGGCTTCGATTTTACCGTCTAAATTTTGAGCATTACGCACCAAGCGAATGCCTAAATTATGGCTTTTGAAAGCGGATTGTCCTGCCCCACGATAGGCACTGCGTAAATTTTTGCCAAAATCATTCCAACCGCCCCCACGATACACATGCCGCGTGCCGTGTGCCACGCCTGTGGGATTTACCGTTGCTTGCGTATCGTAAGCACCGTAGAAGTCCCAGCACCACTCATTCACATTGCCGTGCGTATCGTACAAACCAAAGGCGTTCGCTGCAAAACTACCCACCGCAATGGTTTGATAACGAGAGCGTTGCGGTTTTGCTTTTAACTTACTGTTATCAAAGTAATTTTCTTCAATTTCATACGGATAATCCGAATAGAAATTCGCTTCTTTACCAGACGGCGCAATCGCCATATTAAACGGCGTTTTCGTGCCTGCACGCGTTGCATATTCCCACTCTGCTTCGGTCGGCAGGCGATAACCATTCGCAGACCTATCCCAAATCACTGAATTTTCAGTAATTTCATACGCAGGTTGCAAGCCTGCCTGCACGCTTTTTAAATTTGCAAACACAATACTGTCCAACCAAGAGACATTTTCCACAGGCAAATCAACACCTTGCCGCTCGCTAGGGTTTTCGCCTGTCATTTGCTGATATTCCTGCTGCGTGGTTTCATAGGGACTGATATAAAAATCACTTACCGTAACAGCATGTTGTTTTTCATCATCAATTCGCCAATTTTCACTGATGGGGCTACCCATTTGAAAACTCTGCCCTTGAATGAAAACAAAACCGTCATTTAATTCTGCACTATTTTGCGGTGTGATATTTGCGGTTTTTTCATTGAGTTTTTTGATTTGTTCCGCATTAGAATTTGCCTGTGGCGATAAAGCCACAGTTGCGGTATTTTCAATAATATTTTCAGGCTGCCTTTTAGTAAAATGATAGGCAACAGACGCGAATACAATCATTAACACAATCGCCACAATGGGCAGTAATTTTTTCATTTTGCATTTCCTTGTTGCTGTAAAAAGTTGGCTAATAATAAAGACATAAAAATCCAAGAAATCATCATCACCATATTTTTACCCACCGTTTGCCATAAAGGCATTTTATAATCCAAAAAAGCAAATTGCGAACGCATCAATAAATAATCTAACATTTGCGTTTCTAAAAATAAATACAAACCATAAACACTGACACACCACAATATAACAAAAAGTATCTTTTTGATTTTAATTGTAAAACTTCGCTTCACCCAGTTAATTAAATGCAAACCAATATGCAAACCAACCAAAATAAAAAACCAGTGCGTAACGCATAAATGAATTTGACGCGTTAATGACAACTTAATCGCCCCACGCAAAAAAGGCGTGGCATATTTACTCATTGCGAAACCCGAAAAAATACACAAAACAAGGGCAATAATCATCAATACAGAAACCGTATTTTTGAATAAATAAAACGCATTTCTTTTCATTTTTAATAGCGATTGATACCACCAAAAATTCAAATACTGGTGCATTAAGGCAATCAATAACATTGCCACGCCCAACCATTCATGAACTTTTTGCTCAGTTGCCTGCGATGACATTAACAAAACAAACAATAATGCCATTGTGTAATCAATAAAAAGTTTGCTGTTTTTTCTATTCAAAATAAAATCCTTTTTTAATGACAACAAGCAAAATACAATGAGCAGTTTGCAGTTGTTGAGCGACATATTTGTCAGACGCAAACGCTTTCAAATATGTCGTTTTTCATCAGTTTCAGGCTGCCTGAAACAGCATAGAAGCGTTATCAAAAATATACCCGTCAATCCGCAGGATTGACATAACAACTGCTCACTACTCACTGCTCACTGCTCACTGTATTTCAGGCTGCCTGAAAAACCTGCCGAATATGCTTGCGATAATTGCTCACAAATTGTTCTATTTGCGGATTTTTAATCACATCGTTACACATAAATGTGGGCAAGGGTTTCATACCGATAAACTGCATGGCTTTATGCAAAGGCAGATACACGCCATCAACGCCGACACCGCCGAAAAATTCATTTTTATCGGTGAAAGCGGCAAGCGGTGCGTTCCACGAAACCGAAAACATATATTGTTTATCGCACAATAATCCGCCTGTGCCGTAGCCGTGATCAGGGGTTTCGCGGTGTCTGCCGTCTCCTGTTAAAAATTGACCGTTGCTTGCCATAAACACTTCATCAATATATTTTTTGACAATCCAAGGACAACCCATCCACCACGCAGGCATTTGCCAAATGATTGCGTCTGATGACATAATTTTTGCCACTTCTTCGTCCAAATCATAACCGTCATCTATTTTGGTTTCGATAACCGTTTTGCCTAATTGCAACAATTCTTCTTTGGCAACCGATTGCAATAATGCACTCAATTTTCCGCCAGAAGTGGCAAATGCTTTTGCTCCGTTAATCAATAAAATTTGCTTCATCGTAAAACTCCTATATGCCTTTCAGGCTGCCTGAAATGATGTCAATCAACGCCTTATGGCGTTGCTACGAACTTAACTTCTCAATTTCCTGAATATCCCCATCGCTTAACGCAAAATCAAAAATATTGAAGTTTTCAATCATTCGAGATTTGGTTTGTGTTTTGGGAATGGTGATAATATCCTTTTGAATCTGCCAACGCAGAATAACTTGGGCGGCGGTTTTTCCGTATTTTTTGCCAATTTTTTGTAATACTTCATTATGCAAAACGCGGCTACTGCCTTGACTAAATGGTGAATAACTCTCAACTGCCACGCCTAATTTTTTTAATTCGCTTTGCATTTGTTTTTGTTGATGAAATGGGTGTAATTCAATTTGGTTCAAAGACGGTTTGATTTCGGTTTGGCATAATTGTTTGACCAAATCAATACCAAAATTACTCACCCCGATTGAGCGGATTAAACCTTTATTTTTTAATTCAATCATCGCCTGCCATATTTCTGGAATATTGCCGTATGGGGCGTGAATTAAATATAAATCCACATAATCCATTCTCAATCTTTTCAGGCTGCCTGAAAACTCTTTAATTGTGCCTTTTCGGTCGGTATTGATGCCCCACATTAATTTTGTGGTAATAAAAATATCGCTGCGTTTTATGCCGCTATTTTGCACCGCTGCCCCAACAATATCTTCATTTTGATAATACGCCGCCGTGTCAATATGGCGAAAACCGACTTGTAGAGCATTTTCAATCGCCGCCTGTCCATCTTTGCCACGAATATTCCAAGTGCCATAACCTAATTGCGGAATTTTGATACCGTCATTGAGTAAAATATGGGTCATTTTATTGTCCTTTTTGGGGTTTGCATCAGCAAAAGAAGCACCGCCAAACATTGCCGATATGGCGAGTGTGGATTGAATAAATTGCCGTCTGTTCATTTGGGTTTTCCTTTCAATCGTTTTAATTACTTTCAGGCTGCCTGAATGACTACCGTCATTGCGAGCCGTGATTTATCACGGCGTGGCAATCTTCTTGTCGTTTGGGTTAATTAAATCTTTCAGGCTGCCTGAAAATCATTCAAACCCTTTTACCGTCTAAATAGCAAGTTCGTCCTGCGATGTAATGTAGCGTTTTTAATTCATCTGGGGCGGTTTCAAATAGCCAGTGTCCGCCGTCAAAAATACGGCTATCTGCCCAAGCGGACAAAATTTCGCCCATAAATAAATCGTATTTTTGTTGCATTTCTTGCTCATCAATTAAACGGCAGATTAACCAAGCGGCACAATTTTTAACTAATGGCACATTAAAGCCGTCTTGATAAAACACCTCAATACCGTCCATTTTGTTGGGCATAGAAAAACGACTGTTTTCACCCAAATGAAAAAGCAGGTCTTTTTGAGCAAAAACAGGCAGTTGCACGGCGAAGTAACCGCTTTTTTCAATCAGTTTTCGTGTATAAGCACCGCTGTTAATAACGGCGGATACTTTATCGTAATCCAAAGGACACACCCATGAAGCCGACATAGCGTTTTTAATCTCATCGGACTGTGCGGAAATAATGGTAGTTGCCCCGTGATTTAATAAACGATAGGCTTTTTCTAATGGAACGGAAATAATGCTCATTTTGAATATTCCTTATTAACTTTCAGGCTGCCTGAAAATTATTCAACATCCTTAATCCATTTCGCAGGCACGCCGCCGTAAATGGTGTTGGCTGGAACATTTTTACTCACCACTGCTCCTGCGGCGATGACGGCGTTTTCGCCAATGGTAACGCCTGGCAAAATGGTTGCCCCAGCACCAATCCACGCATTTTTTTGAATATGCACAGGGCTTAAAATCACGCCACGCCGTGTTTTGGGGTTTATATCGTGATTGACCGAAATAATTTTCACCTGCGGTGCAATCAGCACATTATCTTCAATCACAATGCCGCCTAAATCGGTAAAAACACAAGCGGTGTTAATAAAAACTTGTTTGCCTATGCGTAAATGCCTGCCAAAATCGCAATACAAAGGCAGGTTAATATGCACACTGTCATCAATTTCGCTTTGCGTGATTTGCGATAATATCTTTCTAATTTCAGGCTGCGTTTTGTATGTTCCTGATAATTCAGAAATTAACGCTGCATTTTCATCAACGATTTGGTGAATTTCAATAAAATCATCAGAGCCTGCGGCAATCAGTGTGTTTAAGGGGAATTTGTGCATAAGATACACCTTAATTGAGTATATGTTTTTGTAAAAAGGACGATAATTCACTAACCGATATTTGACTGTCTGCCACGGCAACCATTATGTCATCT
>JAFWTP010000088.1 GCA_017518845.1 Neisseriaceae bacterium | reverse complement strand
GAAAAAGAAGAAAATAGATTACCTTTATATCGTTGTATTTATTTAGATATAAATGGTAATTTGAACAATAATCCTTATATTAGAGTTGCTTGTCGTGATGAATTAACATTCTATCGTGAAAAAGGTAATATAGGATTAGATTACAAAATTTATCAAACTTGTATTGATAATATTCAAAGTAATATTATTGAGCAATTTAGACAGATAAAAAATTATATACAATTATTATTTAAGAATGCTGACAATTATAAAGAAAAACAACAATTAATTGAAACAGTTAGTTTTATCTTAATGCCATTAAGTTATATGGTTAAACATTCGGCTTATGAAGAAGAGCAAGAGTGTCGTATTTTTAAATTTTTGTCTTTTGATAATCCAAATAATGAAATTAAAACAGATATTGATAATAAACGAATGTATGTGGAATATCTGTCCATAGATAATTGTGTTGAAAAAATCTATCTTTCACCATATGCAGAAAAATATGCCGATATGTTTCGTGTGTTGATTAACGATAAAGACGGAAAAAAAGTGCGTTCTTCGGATAATCCGTTTAGATAATTTTCAGGCTGCCTGAAAGGTTTTTGTATTGCCGTTTTTCATTGTCAGGAGATTACTACGCATAGCCTTTCGGCTATGCTCGTAATGACAGTAATTTTTTTTGTATGGCGTTTCAGGCAGCCTGAAAAATTAACAATACTGCCGTAGGGTGGGTTTCTAACCCACCGCAACGCCGATAGGCGTTGATTAAATCTTTCGTGTTATGCAAACCTTGCGGTTTGCTGGTGGGCAAGAATGCCCACCCTATAAGCACCTGCGGTGCTTTGGTGGGTTAGAAATCCACCCTACAATTCATTTTTCATTATCTTTCAGCATGCCTGAAAAACATATTCACCCCATTAAAATGAAGTAGTAAAATACCCATTCTCATCAAATAAATCTGCAAAACAAAATGACCCCACTACTTGACACCATTACCACACCCCAAGATTTACGCCGTTTGTCGGTTTCGCAACTGCCGCAAGTTTGTCGTGAGTTGCGGCAGGAGTTTTTGCGTGGTATTGCCAAGTCGGGCGGGCATTTTGCCAGTAATTTGGGCGTGATTGAACTCACTGTGGCACTGCATTTTGTGTTTGATACGCCAAATGATCATTTGCTGTGGGATGTGGGTCATCAGGCTTATGCACACAAGATTTTAACAGGCAGACGAGAGAAAATTCACACCATTCGCCAAAAGGGCGGGCTGGCTCCTTTTCCCAAACGCGATGAGTCGGAATTTGACGCTTTTGGCGTGGGGCATTCTTCCACTTCAATCGGTGCGGCTTTGGGCTTTGCGGTTGCGGATAGGTTGGGTGGCAGAAATCATAAGGCGATTGCGATTATCGGCGATGGGGCAATGACGGGCGGTCAGGCGTTTGAAGCCTTGAACAATGCGGGCGATATTAAAGACGCAAATTTGTTGGTTATTCTGAATGATAATGAAATGTCGATTTCGGAAAATGTCGGTGCCTTGCCTAAATATTTGGCACAAAATGCGGTGCAGGATTTAAAAGGTTTTATTAAAGAAACAGGGCGGCATTTTTTGGAAAACCTGCCAGGCGGCTTGGACGCGGCACGGCAAATGCGTTCTACCTTAAAAGAAATTGTCGAGCCGTCTTTGTCCTTGTTTGATAATTTTGGTTTTAAATATACAGGCATTATTGACGGACACGATGTTATTAAATTAGTTGAAGTATTACAACAACTTAAATATAAAAAATCGCCGCAGTTGCTTCATATTCGCACCAAAAAGGGCAAAGGTTTTGCGTCTGCTGAAAGCAATCCCACGCAATATCACGCTGTGAATAAAGGTTTTGATAAGCCTGCGTCTAATGTTCAGGCAGCCCCCAAACCCACTTACACGCAAGTTTTTTCGCAATGGCTGTGCGATATGGCAGCGATCGACAAACGCCTAATCGGCATTACGCCAGCAATGTGCGAGGGTTCGGGCTTGGTTGAATTTGCACGCCGTTATCCGCAACGCTATTTTGATGTGGGCATTGCCGAACAACACGCCGTAACCTTTGCCGCAGGCATATCTTGCGGCGGATTAAAACCAGTAGTGGCGATTTATTCGACATTTTTACAGCGAGCCTATGACCAGTGGATACACGATGTTGCCCTGCAAAACTTGCCTGTTTTATTAGCCATCGACCGAGCAGGCATAGTCGGAGCAGACGGAGCAACCCACGCAGGGGCATACGATTTATCGTTTTTGCGTTGCGTCCCCAACACCATTATCGCCACGCCGTCCGATGAAAACGAATGCCGATTATTGCTAACCACTTGTTTTTATTCAAATAAACCAGCAGCAGTGCGTT
>JAFWTP010000087.1 GCA_017518845.1 Neisseriaceae bacterium | reverse complement strand
TCGCCCCTGTGATCGCGTCCGATTTTATCCACTTCATCTAATAAAAACAAAGGGTTATTCGTTTCGGCTTTGGTTAAATTACGAATAATCCGCCCTGCCATTGCCCCCAAATAAGTGCGGCGATGACCGCGAATTTCGCTTTCATCATGCACGCCGCCTAACACCATGCGAACATATTTACGCCCTGTGGCACGGGCAATGGATTGCCCAACCGAAGTTTTGCCCACACCAGGCGGACCTACCAAACACAAAATTTGGCTTTTGACTTTTTTCATGCGTTTTTGCACTGCCAAATATTCCACAATGCGTTCTTTCACTTTTTCCAAGCCAAAATGGTCTTCGTCCAAAATGTTTTGTGCTTTTACAATATCTTGATTTACCTTGCTTTTTTTATTCCAAGGCAAGTCGATAAGTGCTTCAATATAATTTTTAACGATATTCGCTTCGGAAGAAGACGGCGGCATTTGTTTGAGTTTTTTCAACTCGTTCATCGCCACTTCTTCGGCTTCCTTACTCATTTTGGCTTGTTTGATTTTGTCTTCTAACAAGTCGTTTTCGGCGCGTTCTTCTTCTTCGCCTAATTCCTTATGAATGGCTTTGATTTGTTCGTTCAGATAATATTCGCGTTGATTTTTATCCATTTGCCGTTTGACTTGCCCACGGATTTTTTTCTCCATTTGCGAAATTTCGGTTTCGTTTTCCAAATGATCCATAATCAAAGCCGCACGAGCGTGCAAATCCGCCGTTTCTAACAAGGCTTGGCGTTCGGCAAGTTTAATTTGCAACTGGGCAGCAATGGTATCCAAAATTAAGGTGAGACTGTCTAATTCCAAAATGCCATTAACCACTTCATTAGAAATGCGTTTATTGTTTTTGGCAAAGCGTTGAAATTCTTCCAAAACCGAACGGCGTAAGGCTTCGTCATTCAAAGGCGACAGTTCAGGTTCGGCAATGGCTTCAATATCCGCCATAAAATAATCAGCGTCATCAAGCCACTGCGTTACACGGGCGCGATACAAACCTTCAACCAAAGTTTTCACCGAACCGTCAGGCAATTTAAACACCTGCAACACATTAGCAACCGTGCCTGTGGTGTATAAATCGTCTGTGGCAGGCTCTTCCACATTAGCGTCTTTTTGAGCGAGCAAAAAGATTTTCTCGCCGTCTTCCAAAGCGTCTTCCAAAGCCAAAACCGACTTCTCCCGCCCCACAAACAAAGGCACAATCATACCAGGATACACAACCATATCCCGCAGCGGCATTACGCCCAAAACAGGATTGGCAGTCAAAGGAATATGTTTAGACATCGTTCAAACTCTCTTCAAAATGTGTGTTGATTTAAAAATGAAATGATAAACGACTTTTGTAAATGGGGGGGAAAAAGATAATTTCAAGTATTTCAAACAGTGAGCAGTGAGAAGTGAGCAGTGAGCAGTTATTTAGTTTTGCCTTGCGATAAAACGAATTGTTTCAAAGATAACGCTTCGATAAGCCTTTCAGGCTGAAACCTTTGCAAAACCTATTTTAAGTATATAACAAAGGCAATCGTTATAGGGTGGGCATTCTTGCCCACCAGCCGCCCGATAGGGCGGAATTTTCTTTAATATCAAGAAACAATCAACGCCTGCGGCGTTGTTGGTGGGCAAGAATGCCCACCCTATAACGAACGCTTTTTTTGTTTCAGATTAGGTTTTGCAAAGGTTTCAGGCTGCCTGAAAAGATAAATCGAAGCGTTATCTATTAAATAGTTGTCAAGCCGTAAGGCTTGACGAAACAACTGCTCACTGCTCACTGCTCATTGCCAACTGCTTTTCCAACGCTTTCACCCGTTTGCTTAATTCATTTAAGTGGCGGATATGCACCGCGTTTTTTACCCATTCTTTTTGCGTTTGAATGGGGTAGCAAGTGGCGTAGAAGTCGGGTTTGTCGATTGAGCGAGTAACCGCTGTGCCGCCGCCGATAATGGTGTGATCCGCAATTTCAATGTGTCCCACAAACATTGCCGCACCGCCGATAATGCAATAATTGCCAATTTTGGTGCTGCCTGAAATGCCTGTACAAGCGGCAATGGCGGTGTGGTTGCCAACAACGCAGTTGTGTCCAATTTGCACTTGATTATCAATGCGGCAGCCTGAACCGATTTCGGTATTGCCCAATGCCCCACGGTCAATATTGCTATTCGCACCGATTTCCGTATCATCGCCAATCACAACGCCGCCGATTTGCGGAATTTTGCACCATGTTTTGTCCGCTGTTCTGGCATTGCCAAAGCCGTCCGCACCGATGACGCTGTTGGCATGAATCATCACACGATTGCCCAAATGCGTTTTGGGATACAACACCACATTAGGATACAGCACACATTCATCGCCCAAAACGCAATTATCCCCAATCACGCTGCCTGAAAGAATGCGGCAATTTTCACCCAAACGCGTATTTTCACCAATCACCACGAACGCCCCAATTTCGCAAGAATCAGGGACAGTTGCATTGCGATGAATCACCGCCGTTTCATGCACTTGCCGCGTGGATTTTTGCGGCGGATACAATAAATGCAGCACTTGGGCAAAATAAAGGTAAGGGTCATCTGCCACAATATACGACTTATTTTCAGGCAGCCCCACCATATTTGGAGCAACAATAATCGCCCCAGCGAGCGTGGTGTCTAATTGCTTTTTGTATTTGGGATTGGATAAAAAAGAAATATCGTTGCACCCCGCGTCCGACAAGGTTTTCACGCTTTGAATGTTAATATCCTGCCCCACAAGTTCGCCGCCTAATTGAGCAACGATTGATGATAATGAATGTGGCATTTTATTTTCCTATCAAAAAATGATTGGGCGTTATTATAAAAGCATTTCAGGCTGCCTGAAAACAGATAAACCTGCCCTACTCTCGTTCTGGCAACTGTCTGTGCAATAACAATACCGACAAGGCTGCCTGAAATCTTTGTGCCAAGCGGTTGGCGATGAAGACCGAGCGGTGTTTGCCGCCTGTGCAGCCAATAGCGACTTTTAAGTGATTGCGACTTTCTCGCAAGGCGGCTATGCGTCTGGCAAGCAAGGTGAAAATGTCGTCAAGCAGTTGTTCGGCGTGTTTGCTTTGGGCGAAAAATTGTTGAATGGGTGCGTCTAACCCCGTGTATTCTCGCAAGTTTTTGTCGTAATAAGGATTGGGCAGTTCTCGCACATCGAAGACAAAATGGGCATCATTCGGCACGCCGTATTTAAAGCCAAACGATTCAATCGACAACACAAACGGCGTGGCGGCAATGCCCAACCATGCTCGCACACGCGATTGTAGTTGCGGTGTGGTTAAGTAGGAAGTGTCCAACACAAAGCCATGTTCTCGCAAGAATAATAAAATATTTCGTTCATATTCAATCGCTTCGGTTAAGGACGCAAAATTTTTTGCCAATGGGTGTGTGCGGCGTGTTTCGGAAAAACGGCGAATCAACACATCGTTGTGTGTGTCTAAAAATAAAATATTGACTTCAATTTGTGCCGCTTGTGCCATCGCCAACAAGCGGTCAAAGCGTTGTGCTGCATTGCCAACACGGCTGTCAATGCTCACTGCTAATGGGGTTTTGGGGTTGTTTTGATAATGCCATTTCGCCAATTCTGGTAGCATCACAGGCGGCAGATTATCCACGCAAAAAAAGCCGCAATCTTCTAATGTTTTCAAGGCAATGGATTTGCCCGAACCCGATAAACCGCTAATCAGCGTCAATTTCATTTTTGATATTATCCTTTTTCATCACCGCCGTGTGGCGGTCTAAAAATTCTTGTGTGCTGTCGATACCGCGTTGTTGTAAAATGAAATTTTGCACAGCCGCTTCCACCAACACCGCCAAGTTACGCCCCACCGCCACAGGAATGGTGATTTTGCGAATTTTCACCTTTAAAATTTCGTCATATTCAATCAGCGTATTGAGCCTATCGACCGTTTTCATATAATGGTCATCGGCTGGAATTAAGTTGATGATTAATTGCAAACTTTTGGTCAGCCGCACCGCTGTTTCACCGAACATTTTGCGAATATTCAAAATGCCCACGCCCCGCACTTCCAAAAAATCCCGCAACACCTGCGGACAACGCCCTTCTAATTTTTCGGGTGCGGTGCGGTGCAACTCCACCGCGTCATCGGCAACCAAACGATGACCCCGCGTTAAAAGTTCCAACGCCAACTCGCTTTTACCCAAACCCGACTGCCCTAAAATCAGCACGCCCACTTCAAACACATCAAGAAACACACCGTGTTTGGTAACCGACACCGCTAATGCGTGTTGCAGATAAATCCGCAAAATATCCATTAAATACGGACTTTCCACAGGCGAAGTAATCAGGGGAACATTGTGTTTATCGCAATAATCCAGAAGCAACTGCGGCACAGGCATATCATTTGCCACCACAATCACAGCCACTTCGGTGTCGAACAAATCTTCCAACGACAACTTCATCATACTGCCGTTTTCAAGGCGAGATAAAAAATCGTACTCTTCCGCACCGATGACCTGCACACGGTTTGGGTGAATAAAATTCAAATGCCCAACCAGTGCCAACACAGGGCGTTCGCTGCTCTCTTGAATGCGATTATCCGCACCGCCTGTGCCACCTGCCCAAGACAGTTGCAGTTTTTGCTGATTATCCTGATACAGGCGGCGAACAGAAATACTGGGCATAATCAAAGACTTATTGTTGAGTGAGAATATTCAAAACCGTTTGTTTGTCGTTAGCCATAAGCAAACCCTCGCGAGCGGTTTTGGACGAAAAAATATCAGCCAAAGAAGACAGCACTTCCAAGTGTTTGCCTGTTGCATTTTCAGGCACAAGCAAGGCGAACACTAATTGCACAGGTTTATCATCAGGCGAATCAAAATCCACAGGTTCTTTCAGCCGCAAAAACACCGCAATTGTTTCCGACACCATACCGCCCAAGCGACCGTGCGGAATAGCCACCCCGTGTCCCAAGCCTGTACTGCCCAACTTTTCGCGTGCAAACAAGCAATCGAATACTTCTTCTTTATCCAAAGCACAACGCTGGCAGGCTAATTGTGCAATTTCTTCCAACAGTCTTTTTTTACTGGCAACTTCAACATCCAACACAATGTTATCCGCCGACAGAATTTCTTGAATTAAACTCATCATACTGCCTACTGTGGCAAATTAACGAACTTGCTATTTTACTCTTGAAAACCACAATCGCCAAATAGCAGGAGAAAAGGTAGAAAAAACAAGGCTTATTTCACCGTTAGGTGAAATTTTTATTGACAAAGTCAATAAAAGATTACGAAGCAATCAAGCCAAAGTTTCGGCGAAGCCAAAACAAAGATTAAGGCAACCTGAAAAGGCGTATAAAAAATTTAACCTACCGTAGGGTGAGTTTCGGCTACTGCCTACCGCTGTTTCGACCCACCAAAATGCCGTGAGAAGTTTTGCTTTTAACTTTTCAGGCTGCCTGAAACTTTTGCTTTTATCAAATCTTACGGCATTTCTGCCCATTTTTGTTCCACATTTAATGCTTTCAGGCTGCCTGAAAGGTGTATGGGTTTGCCTTTTTTGGCTCTTTTATTCAGCACATCGACAATACGCAGGGTGTCGATATGCACTGCACCACGCCGCCCTGTGCTTTCGACTGTGTATTCTTCTTTATCCGTTAAAATAATGTGGGTGAGTGTTTCTTTATCGGGCAGATTGACTAATTGCAAGCCGCGTCCTTTACTCATTTGCCGTAATTCGGTTAAGTCAAAAGCCAGTATTCTCGGCTCGCTTGTGGCAAGCAAGACTTTCAGGCTGCCTGAAAGATTGGGAACACGCTCCGACATCAGGAGATTGCCACGCTCGCCGCTTTGCGGCTCACTCGCAATGACGGTATCATTATTTTCAGGCAGCCTGAAACTGTTGGGCACGGCACACGGCACCAGCATTTTTTCATTGTCATTGAGAGTCATCAGCACTTTGCCTGCTTTGACTTTGGAAAGCATATCTTTCACGGCACAAATAAATCCGTAACCGCCTGTATTCGCAAGCAAATATCGGTTTTCAGGCAGCCCTGATATTAGGGTGATAATTTGGGCACCTGCTTGTAAGTCGATGAGAGACGAAATCGGCACGCCGTCTCCGCGTCCGCCGGGAATATCGGCGGCGGCAACGGTGTAAGAACGCCCCAAGTTATCTAACAGCACAATTTCCGCAACCGTGCGGCTTTCAACCGTTTGCCGCAAATCATCGCCGTCTTTGAAGGTGATTTGCGATAAATCCAAATTATGCCCTTGCCGTGTGCGAACCCAGCCTTTTTGCGACAGAATAATGGTAATCGGCTCGTCCGCAACCGTTTGCACGGATACGGCTCTCTCGGCGGCTTCAACCAGCGTGCGGCGGTCATCGCCATATTGTTTGGCATCGTCTTGTATTTCTTTGATAATTAATCGTTTTTTAGCGGTCTCATCGCTTAATAAGTGTTTCAGGTTGCCTTCTTCTTCTTGCAGTTTGGCTAATTCGCTTTCTAATTTAATCCATTCTAACCGTGCGAGTTGTCGCAGGCGAATTTCTAAAATATCTTCGGCTTGAATTTCCGTCAAACCAAAAGCACGCATTAACTCTGGCTTGGGTTCGTCTGCTTCACGAATAACTTTGATGACTTCATCAATATGCAAAAAAACCGTCATTCTGCCTTGCAAAATATGAATGCGTTTTTGCACTTCATTTAAACGAAATTGCAAGCGGCGTGTAACGGTTGCCACACGAAACGCCAACCATTCTGTCAAAATTTGTTTCAGCCCTTTTTGGGCAGGTTTGCCGTTTTGCCCCATCATCACCAAGTTAATCGGCGAATTACATTCTAAATCGGTGTTCGCCATTAGCGTGTTGATAAATTCATCAGGGTCAAGGCGAGATGATTTAGGCTCAAACACTAACCGCACAGGCGATTCGTTATCCGAATCATCACGCACTTTGTCGATTAAGGAAAGCATTAAGGACTTGGTGTTTTGTTGCTCTTGGCTTAATTGTTTTTTGCCTGCTTTGGGCTTGGGATTAGTCATTTCTTCAATTTGTGCCAAGATTTTTTGTGCCGACACAGCAGGCGGCAATTCGGATACCACAATCCGCCACTGACCGCGTGCGAGTTTTTCCACTTCATATCTTGCCCGCACACGCACCGAACCTTTGCCTGTTTCGTAGATTTTTAAAATTTCATCTTTGGACGAAATAATCTGACCGCCGCCTGGAAAATCAGGAGCAGGTAAATATTGCAATATTTCAGCGGTTTGTAAATTTGGATTGCGTAATAAAGCAACAGATGCGGCTGCCACTTCACGCAAATTATGTGGCGGAATTTCGGTTGCCAAGCCCACCGCAATACCACTTGCCCCATTCAATAAAACAAACGGCAAACGAGCAGGCAAAACAGACGGCTCATCAAACGCACCGTCATAATTCGGCACAAAATCCACCGTGCCTTGTCCTAATTCCGACAGCAACAAAGACGCAATCGGTGTGAGCCGTGCTTCGGTATAACGCATTGCCGCCGCCCCATCGCCGTCTCGCGAACCAAAATTGCCGATACCGTCAATCAAAGGATAACGCAGAGTAAAATCCTGTGCCATACGCACCATAGCGTCATACGCAGACGCGTCCCCATGCGGGTGATATTTACCCAAAATCTCGCCCACCACACGGGCAGATTTCACAGGCTTCGCCCCCGCATTCAAACGCATATCGTGCATGGCATACAAAATCCGCCGCTGCACAGGCTTCTGACCGTCCGCCACATCAGGCAAAGCCCGAGAACGCACCACGCTCATCGCATAAGCCAAATAAGCCTGCTGGGCGTATTCGCCTAATGAAAGTTGTTCGTTATGGTTGTTTGGAATTTCCGTCATTTTGATTGCTTGCTGTGTAAAGTTAAGGGGGTATTGTAATACACAAAGGGGATTTCAGGCTGCCTGAAACGAAGTTCAACGAACGAAGTGAAGTTAAAAAAAGTGAGCAGTTAGAAGTGAGCAGTTGTTTCGTTTTGCCTTATCAGGCAAAACAATTTATTTTTAGATACCGCTTCAATTAGACCCAACGCTCACGCTTACGGGCGACACAGGAGTAAGCGATAAATCGCTAACGCCTGTCTGTCGTCTGTTCAGGCTGCCTGAAAATCAATATTTACCCAAACGCTCGCCGTGCATTGACGAACAATTCAAACCATACGCTTGCGTTGCGGTTTTGTGTTGGTTTGTGCCAGTTAAACGACACTTGGCGAATGGTGCGTTCGGGGTGTGGCATCATAATCGTGGCTCTGCCGTCTTTTGTGGTTAAGCCTGCGGCGGCGTTGTCGGCTCCGTTGGGGTTAAGTGGATATATATCAACAGGATTGCCTTTGCTATCAACATATTGCAAAGCGGTGCTATCAAATGCTTTGCCGCCAAAGTCGGCTCTGCCTTCGCCGTGGCTCACCACTACGGGCAATATGCTGCCTGCCATGCCTTGCAATAACAAGGACGGGCTGTTGGCAACTTTTACATTCACCAAGCGGGCTTCAAATTGTTCGCTTCTGTTGCGGTTGAATTTTGCCCAACCGTCTGCACCAGGAATAATGTCGGCAAGCAAACTCATCATTTGACAGCCGTTGCATACGCCCAAAGAGAGTGTATCGGGACGGGCAAAAAATTGTGCAAATTGTTCGCGTAACTTGTTGTTAAATAATATGGTTTTTGCCCAGCCTGCACCTGCACCCAAAACATCACCGTAACTAAATCCGCCGCAGGCGGCAAGCATTTGAAAATCCTGCAAGTTTTGTCTGCCTGAAATTAAGTCGTCCATGTGTATGTCGTAAGTCTCAAAGCCTGCCAAATGGAATGCTGCTGCCATTTCTAAATGCCCATTCACGCCTTGTTCTCGCAGAATTGCCGCTTTTGGTTTGGTGCTGCCTGAAATATAGGGCATTTCGGTTGGCGTGAATGTGGGTTTTTCGATTAAACATTCTTCGCTTTCAATCAGGGCAAATTCGCTATCGGCACAGGCAGGATTGTCGCGTAATTTTTGGATTTGGTAAGAAGTGTCTGACCATGCTTTTTGTAAAGTAATACGATTTTCTTCTAACAGCACTTCGTTGCCACAAACAATTTTCAGGCTGCCTGAATGGTTGATTGTGCCTAATTCTTGTACATAACAATCGGTAAATTGTTGTTTGAATGCGTCTAAATCGTGTTGATGAATTTGCAACACAACGCCGATTTCTTCGTTGAATAAATAGTTCAGGCTGCCTGAAACATCAGGCACTTTTATTTCGCAGCCTAAATGTGATGCAAAAATCATTTCGCAAATAGTGGCAAATAAGCCGCCGTCTGAAATATCGTGATAGGCTAAAATTTTGGGCGATAATTTCCGCACGCCATGCCATAAGGCTTTGAGTTGATGAACATTATCCACATCAGGCGTATCGCCGCCAAATTGATTGTAGGCTTGGGCGAGTGATGAGCCGCCCAAACGCATTGTGTCGTTTAATTTTACTAATAATAACAGTGTGTTATCTGTATCGACTAATTCAGGTGTAAGTGTGTGGCGAACATCTGACACAGGAGCAAAGGCGGAGACAATCAGCGACACAGGCGAAATCACCGATTTATTTTCATCGCCGTCTTGCCATACGGTTTTCATCGACAAGGAATCTTTGCCCACAGGAATGGACAGCCCTAAATCTTGGCACAATGCGGACACCGCAGACACGGCGGCGTATAAATTAGCGTCTTCGCCTGCCACACCGCACGCCGCCATCCAGTTGGCAGAGAGTTTAATATCGCCCAAAGCGGCAATATTAGCGGCGGCAATGTTGGTTAAGGCTTCGGCAACCGCAATGCGTACGCTTGCCGCAGGGTTTTTAATCGCTAACGCTGGGCGTTCGCCCATAGACATGGCTTCGCCTGTGAATGTGTCAAAGCCCATTGCGGTTACCGCACAATCTGCCACAGGCACTTGGAAACGCCCAACCATTTGCTCTTGCACGGTTAAACCGCCGACTGTTCTGTCGCCGATGGTAATCAGAAATTTTTTATCGGCAACCGCAGGCATTTTTAACACACGGAATGCGGCGTCTTTTAAGTCGATATTTTCGATATTAAAACTATCTTGTTCAGGCTGCCTGAAAGAATCCGTACGCGTGGTTTTAGGCGGTTTGCCTAATAAAATATCCAAAGCAATATCAACAGGATAGTTGTTAAATTCACGGTCAGAAACTTGCAATTTTCCGTCATCAGTAGCCACACCCACAACCGCAAACGGACAGCGTTCTCTATCGCAAATCGCTTTAAATGTATCTAAATTGTCAGGCAGAATCGACAACACATAGCGTTCTTGGGCTTCGTTACACCACAGTTGCAATGGGGTCATACCTGTTTCTTCGGTGGGAATATCACGCAATTCAAATTTTGCCCCACGGTGTGCGTCATTCACTAATTCAGGAAAAGCGTTCGACAAACCGCCAGCCCCCACATCGTGAATGGCAATAATCGGATTGTTCTCACCCAACTGCCAACAGCGGTCAATCACTTCTTGGCAACGGCGTTCAATTTCAGGATTGCCGCGTTGGACAGAATCAAAATCCAAAGCTTCATTGTTTGCACCACCAGCCATACTGGACGCCGCACCACCGCCCAAACCGATGAGAAAACCTGGACCGCCTAATTGAATTAACAAAGCGTTTTCTGGAATTTCGTTTTTATGTGTTTGATTTGCTCGAATATTACCTACGCCGCCTGCAATCATAATCGGCTTATGAAAACCGTAGCGTTGCGAGCCAAAATCTTCTTCCAACGAGCGAAAATAACCGCACAAATTGGGGCGACCAAATTCATTATTAAACGCCGCACCGCCGATTGGACCGTCAATCATAATTTGTAAAGCACTTGCCATACGATTAGGCTTGCCATACGGCGTTTTTTCCCACGCACGGTGAGCGTTTGGCAGATACAAATTCGAGACCGAAAAGCCCGTCAAACCTGCTTTGGGACGAGAACCCCGCCCCGTTGCCCCTTCATCACGAATTTCACCGCCCGAACCCGTTGCCGCACCTGCAAACGGTGCAATGGCGGTGGGGTGATTGTGCGTTTCCACTTTCATTAAAATATGCGTTTTTTCAAGGTGAAAATCGTATTTATGCTCTTGATTGGGATAAAAACGCTTGATTTCAGCCCCTTCAATCACAGACGCATTGTCTTTATACGCCACAATCGTGCCGTCAGGGCTTTTTTCATGCGTGGCTTTAATCATTGAAAATAAAGATTTTTCTTGTTTTTTGCCGTCAAGCACAAAATCCGCATTGAAAATTTTATGGCGACAATGCTCCGAATTGGCTTGGGCAAACATCATCAATTCCACATCGCTTGGGTTGCGTCCGATTTTTTGATAATTTTCAACGAGATAATCAATTTCATCGAGTGATAAAGCCAAGCCCATTTCTGTGTTTGCGTTCTGCAATGCCACTTTACCGCCGCCTAAAATATCAACAGTTGCAAACGACTGTTTTTCAGGCTGCCTGAAAAGTTGTTCTGCTTGATGAAAATCGCTCAAAACACTTTCGGTCATTCTGTCGTGCATTAACGCCGCAAATTCCTTGATTTGATTATAATTTTCATCAAACTCAACCGCCGTTAAGCGTTCAATGCGATGAACCGCCGACACGCCACAATGATGAGCAATATCAACCGCTTTGGAACACCACGGCGACACCGTGCCGATACGCGGCGAAATCACAAAACCGTGTGATAAAACAGGATTATCCACAGGGCGAGCGTCTAATAAATTGCCAAGACGCAAAACATCATCATTAGATAAATCTTCTTTAATATCAATAATATACCAAAATTTTGTGGTGATTTTTTGCGGCTTCCCCAAACCCTGCAAAACCGCTTGCGACAATAATTTTTCAATACGAAAATCCGACAACGCTTTTGAGCCGCAGAAGAATAATGATGACATTTGATAACCTTTTTGTGCATGAGAAAATAAACCCTACATTGTACCGAAAAATAGGGTAAATAGGCGGTTTTTGTGGTTTCAGGCTGCCTGAAAAAAATTCCTGTCATCATTTTGTCCGTTTCGGTGGGTAACTTGCTCACCCTATAACGAATGCTTTTTTTTGTTTTAGATTGAGTTTTGCAAAGGTTTCAGGCTGCCTGAAATATTTGCGTTAATCGTTTTGTCCGTTGCGGTGGGCAAGAATGCCCATCCTATATGGCTGTAATCGTTCGGTGCGTTTTCCATAGTCAGGAGATTACTACGCTTTGCCTTATGGCAAGGCTCGTAATGACAGTAATGGCATAAAATAAAACCCCTGTCCGCAAGGACAGGGGTTTGGTTATAGGGTGTTTGGTGGTGTCCTACTTTCACATGGGTAATCCATACTATCATCGGCGATGAGTCGTTTCACGATCCTGTTCGGGATGGGAAGGCGTGGGACCAACTCTCTATGGCCACCAAACATAAAACTGGTTGTAACCTTTGATTGCGTTCGTTACTCATCAAGGGTTTTATGTTCGTTGTATTGCTGTTCAGGCTGCCTGAAACTCCGTTCTCCAAATAGGAGATTGCTACAACTGCTTCGCAGTCTCGCTATGACAACATAATTCGCAATACGCTCAATATACAAATCAAAAAGCCTAAATCAACTTTTGTGATGAATGTGTCTTCCAACACTTCAATTTAGCAAACTTTATTCATTTGAAACTTTTTCTTTATCCAAACACCCTTTCAGGCTGCCTGAATGAAGTCAAAAGCCTTTCAAATGATAGAGTCAAGCCGCACGAGCAATTAGTATCGGTTAGCTTCACATATTACTACGCTTCCACACCCGACCTATCAACGTTATCGTCTCTAACGACTCTTTAGCGTGGTTATACCACATGGGAAGTCTCATCTTCGGGCGAGTTTCACGCTTAGATGCTTTCAGCGTTTATCTCTTCCAAACTTAGCTACCCGGCTATGCTACTGGCGTAACAACCGGTGCACCAGAGGTTCGTCCACTCCGGTCCTCTCGTACTAGGAGCAGCCCCCGTCAAACTTCCAACGCCCACTGCAGATAGGGACCAAACTGTCTCACGACGTT
>JAFWTP010000086.1 GCA_017518845.1 Neisseriaceae bacterium | reverse complement strand
GGTGTCATGCAAATTTTCTTTGTGCAAGGCGGCGTGGTGGGCTTGTTTGGCACGGCTTTGGGCGTGATTTTAGGCATTACCGTTGCGGCAAATATCAGCAGTATTGTGGCGTTTATCGAAAACTTGGCAGGGCGGTCGTTGGTTAATTCGCAAGTGTATTTTTTGAATTACATTCCGTCCGATATTCAAATGACCGATGTAACCGTGATTGCCGTCATTTCGCTTGTGTTGGCATTTTTGGCAACCTTATATCCAGCGTGGAACGCCGCACGCACACAACCTGCGGAGGCTTTGCGTTATGAGTAATCTGGTTATTTGTTGCGAAAATGTGGTGAAAAACTACCAAGACGGCGGATTAAGCGTTGAAGTATTAAAACAAATCAACTTGAATATCACCAAGGGCGAGAGCGTGTGTATTGTGGGTGCTTCGGGTTCAGGCAAATCCACGCTATTGCACCTTTTAGGCGGATTAGACAAGCCGTCAAGTGGCGAAGTGTCGTTAATGGGGCAATCGTTATCGAACTTAACGCAAAAACAGTTGGGCGATTTACGCAATCGCTATTTGGGATTTGTGTATCAATTTCATCACCTGCTGCCTGAATTTTCAGCCGAAGAAAATGTCATGATGCCCTTGTTAATCGCCAAGAAAAACAAAGACGAAGCACGCAAAGCGGCGAGCGAAATGTTAGAAAAAGTCGGCTTAAAAAATCGAGCCACCCACCGACCAGGTGAATTATCAGGCGGCGAACGCCAAAGAGCGGCAATCGCACGAGCGTTGGTAACTCGCCCAGCGTGCATTTTGGCAGATGAACCCACAGGCAATTTAGACCGCCAAAACGCCGCGAATGTGCTTGCTATGATGATGGACTTAAAAAACGAACTTGGCACAGCCTTGGTGGTGGTAACCCACGACGACCAAGCCACACAACACTTTGATCGAGTGATGACTATGCAAGACGGGGTGTTGGCGTAAGGAGAGTTTTGACTTACCAAAACAACAAAAACGCCGTATGGCGTTTCTGCATTAAGCTTGCAAAAGTCTCTTGATTACGCTTTCGGCAGGGTTACGCCTGTTTGCCCCATATATTTACCGTTACGGTCTTTGTAGGAAGTTTCGCACGCTTCATCGCTTTCAAAAAACAGCACCTGTGCGACACCTTCACCTGCGTAGATTTTGGCAGGCAGTGGCGTGGTGTTAGAAAATTCCAGCGTAACAAAGCCTTCCCATTCGGGTTCAAACGGCGTTACATTCACAATAATGCCACAACGCGCATAAGTCGATTTACCCAAGCACACCGTCAAGATATTTCGCGGAATGCGAAAATATTCCACCGTGCGAGCCAGAGCAAAAGAGTTGGGTGGAATAATGCAAAAATCGTCTTCCACTTCGACAAAATTGCGTGGGTCGAAGTTTTTGGGATCAACTATTGTGCTGTTTATATTGGTAAAAATTTTAAATTCTCTGGCACAGCGAATGTCGTAACCATAAGATGAAGTGCCATAAGAAATCACTTTTTTGCCGTCAATTTGTTTGACTTGATTGGGTTCAAACGGTTCAATCATACCGTGTTGTTCGCTCATTCGGCGAATCCATTTGTCGGATTTAATGCTCATTTTCAGGCTGC
>JAFWTP010000085.1 GCA_017518845.1 Neisseriaceae bacterium | reverse complement strand
TTCCCAAGCCTAAACCAGTTGAGCCGCCCGTGTATATGCCGTATGAGCCGCCTGAATTTTTTGGCTTAAACGCGTTTGATGGTGGTCGCCTGAATTTGGCACGCAGTGAGGATTTGGGTCCGAATGCTCCTGATTTCCAACGTCCCAGAGAAATTTTGGAGGGTTTTGGTTTGGATCGGCTCGAATATGTGGGTTCTTTGGCGAAAGCAGGACAACGACATGGTTATGTGAAAGTTGATGACCATGTATATACTGTGCAAGCAGGCAATTACATGGGAACCGACTTTGGTGTGATTACTGAAATTACACCAGACAAAATCGTTTTAGATGAAACCATTCAAAATGCCGAAGGCGAATGGATTCATCGCCCAGCAGAAGTTCCACTTTCCGTGAAATAATTTAAAAATAGAGGTATAGATGATGAAAAAAGTTACCGTAAAAGTGTTGTCCGGATTAAGTTTATCCGTGCTGATGGTTTCTGCTTGGGCGGAACCTGTTCAGAATGCTAACGCACCGCTGACACAACAAGAAGTGTCTCGCCGAATAATCAACAATGTGGCCAATGTTGAAATGAATTTCAACAAAGGTGCTGCTAATGCAGGGGTGATCAATTTTTCTCTGACTGCAAGACATCCAACGCCCAAAGTAGAACGAGTGGGTAATGACTTAACCTTAACTTTCTCTGATATGGCATTGGCTGCCAATGCCCAAAGAAGTTACGATGTGGCAGAGTTTGGTACGCCTGTACGCAAAGTATCGTTGCAACGCGTAGGCAATGACACCAAAATCACCATTGCCAATGGTTCTACTTGGGATTATTCCGTTAAAGACAATGGGGCACAATATGTGGTTACGGTAAAACCGCAAGGTGCTTTGTTTAATGCTTTGGACGATCGTCCCAAACCCAAGTCGTTTTCAGGTGGTCGCGTTACTTTGGATTTCCAAGATGTTGATGTACGCACCATTTTGCAAATTATTGCCAAAGAATCAGGTCAAAACATTGTTGCCAGCGATTCTGTTCAAGGCAAAATGACTTTGAACTTAAAAGATGTGCCTTGGGATCAAGCTTTGGATTTGGTGATGCAAGCACGCGATTTGGATTTGCGCAAACACGGCAATGTATGGAATATTGCACCGCGTCGTGAATTGTTGAACCAAGAACGCGAACAAATGCGTGGTCGCCGTGAATTGGCAGAGTTGGGTGTGTTGTTGTCGCGTACTTTCCAACTGAATTACAAGAGTGTGGAAGAATTCAAAAAAATGTTAGAAAGCGGCACCCGCGGTTCTAGCTCAAGTGGTGGCTCTAACAGTATGCTGACGGCTCGTGGTAGTGCGATGTTTGATACTTCCACCAATACCATGATTATTACCGACACGCAAGAAGTGATTACCAAGTTTGAAAAATTGGTGGCACAGTTGGATGTACCTGCGCGTCAAGTGATGATTGAAGCACGCATTGTGGAAGCAGATGAAGGTTTTCAACGCGAATTGGGTGTTCGTTGGTCAGGCTCATCTATTGATAGAGCAGGACATGCACTGACGGGTGTGAATGGTGGTTTGACGAAGTCTAATAGCGGTGGTGATGGTACACAATTGACTTGGAATGGTTCTGGCTGGGATCCTACTGTTGATACGAGTTTGGGAACCCCAAATGTTAATTTACCCGTTGTTGGTGCGACTACTGCTGTTACTTTGTTCCGCAGAACTGCACATGGTTTCTTGGGTTTGGAATTATCGGCCATGCAAGATCAAAATAGAGGCAAGGTGATTTCCAGTCCGCGTGTATTGACCCAAGACCGCAAAGAAGCACAAATGCATGATGGTCAAGATATTCCGTATCAAACAGCGACATCGTCAGGTGCCACTGCAATCGGTTGGAAAGAAGCCACTACGGGGCTCAAGGTTACGCCACATATTACCCCTGATGGTAATATTATTATGAACCTGAAAGTTACCAAAAACTCTGCCACTGCCACTTATGCAAACGGCACACCTATTCTAACCAAACGAGAAGTAGAAACTTCGGCAATGGTGGAAAATGGTGGCACCATGGTTGTCGGTGGTATCTATGTAGAGGAAGATACCAATGATGCCAGCAAAGTGCCTTTATTGGGTGATATTCCTGTAGTGGGTAATTTGTTCAAACATACGACCAAGAAAAAAGCGCGTCGTGAGTTGCTCATCTTCGTTACCCCACGCATTGTGGATACCATGAGTGCCAGTGCTTTGAATTATTGATATTTAGGTTAAATATCGGTTAAACTGCCTGCTATGAAGAATGCAGGCAGTTTTTTTTTGGTGGGCTTGCCAGGTGCGGGCAAAAGCACTTTGGGGCGGGCTTTGGCACGCCATTTGGGCTTTACTTTTGTAGATGCGGATCAGTTTTTGGTGGAACGCACAGGGGTGGGCATTCCCACGATTTTTGCCTTGGAAGGCGAGACGGGTTTTCGTGTTCGTGAAAAGGCAGTGATTGATGAACTTACCCAGCGACAAGGCATTGTGTTAGCCACAGGCGGCGGTGCGGTGTTGAATGAAGACAATCGCACGGTGTTGCGTGAGCGTGGGCGTGTGGTGTATTTATTTGCCACACCTGATGAGTTATATCATCGTTTGCGTTATGATAAAGGGCGGCCTTTGTTGCAGGTGGAAAATCCCTTGGCAAAATTGCAAGAATTGTATGATGAACGCGACCCACTATATCGTCAAATTGCTGATGATATTGTGGATATTAACGGCAGAAGTTGTACGCAGGCGATTGATATATTTTTGAAAGAATTGAATAAATAATATTCAGGTTGAAACCCCTACAAAACCCTACGATTAAAATGAAACGCCGTAGGGTGGGTGCAACGACACCACCACTACGCCGATAGGCCGAGATAAAAATAATTAAAATTCAAATGCTTGTAATTTTTAACATTTTGGTGGGTCGAAGACCCACCCTACGGCAGGTTGAATTTTTCGTTTCCAAACAAATTTTGTAAGCGTTTCAGGCTGCCTGAAAAAATAGAAAACAAACAATATTCATTTGATTGATTTGGAATAAATATGATTTTAACGGTCAATACCCCATCGCACGCTTATCCGATTTATATCGGTGCGAATTTATGTGATTTATTGCAACAATATGCGGCACAGCATACAGCGGCGAACTGTATGATTGTAACCAATGAAACCATTGCACCGCTTTATTTACAACAAGTGGCCAATGTTTTTCAGGCAGCCTGTAAAACAGTACACAGCGTGGTTTTGCCTGACGGTGAAGAATATAAAAACTTAACCACGCTTAATTTAATTTATGACGCACTCATGCAAAAACGCATGGAACGCAAATCCACGCTGATTGCGTTGGGCGGCGGTGTTGTGGGCGATATGGCAGGTTTTGCGGCGGCAACCTATCAACGCGGTATGCCGTTTATTCAAATTCCCACAACCCTGTTAAGCCAAGTGGATTCGTCTGTGGGCGGCAAAACGGCGGTCAATCACCCCTTGGGCAAAAATATGATAGGAGCGTTTTATCAGCCGCAGGCGGTGTTTGCCGCTCACAATGTATTAGCCACGCTGCCTGAACGGGAGTTTAGTGCAGGTTTGGCAGAAGTGATTAAATACGCCCTATTAGGCGACAGCGAATTTTTAGCGTGGTTAGAGCAGAATATCACACGCCTAATGCAGCAAGACGCAGACGCTTGGGGCAGAATGGTGGAAAAATGCTGTGCGATGAAAGCCGAGATTGTGTCGGCGGACGAAAAAGAAAGCGGTGTGCGAGCGTTACTGAATTTAGGGCATACTTTTGGGCATGCGATTGAAACCGAAATGGGCTATGGCAACTGGTTACACGGCGAAGCAGTTGCTGCAGGCATGGTTGCCGCTTGCCGACTGTCGGAAAAAATGGGCTATATTACGGCTGATGATACTCGTCGCGTACAAACGCTATTGACGGCAGCAAAATTGCCCACACAACCGCCACGCTTTGCTTTTGAAAAATGGTTGTCGCACATGCAGCACGATAAAAAAGTGCAGGGCGGCAAAATGCGTTTTGTTCTGTTGCAACAATTAGGCAAGGCGATTGTGGCAGAATGTTCTGATAAACAATTATTGCAAGCAAGCCTACAAGAATGGCTGCCTGAAAGGGCATAACAGGCTTTCAGGCAGCCTGAAAAAACAATGTGTTTTTGTTATAATTTGTTATAAGGCTCTAACAGCAATGAAAATTGGTTACTTGGTTCGATTCCAAAAATGAGCCTTGTTTTTAAGGCACTGACAGCAATTTTTTCGATAATCCGTTAATGCTGCGTTGCAAGACGAGAGCGGCGGTTTGGAAACAGTGCCTTGTTTTTGATTTGTGGGGGTGAGTGATGAATTCTTTTTTATCGGCATTACAACAGGCAACGAATTATTCTCGCACGGAAAACAATGCGGTGGCGTTTTGTTCCACTTTGGACGCTTGTTTGGATTTTTTTGCATTAGGCGGTGCCAAACGGGGCAATCAAGAGCAGGCGTTGCGTCTCTTTGCTCGGGCGTATGCCGATAATAAGCAAACTGCTTTGCGGATTTTGTTTTATCTGCGAGATATTCGTGGCGGTCAGGGCGAACGGCAAACTTTTCGTACTTGTCTTGCCGATTTATATCACAACGATATTTCGGTATTTGAAAAAATCATTCCGTTTGTGCCTGAATATGGCCGTTGGGACGATTTAATTGCGTTTGTGGATAATCCACAAGTGGTTGATTTAGTTAAAAATCAATTAGATAAAGACGCTACCTGCGAACAAGTTTCTCTGCTTGCCAAATGGTTGCCATCGGAAAATTGTTCTAATCAATCGCAACGGCAACTGGCACGAAAATGGGCGAAAAAATTAGGTTTGTCTTTGTCTTTATATCGCAAAACTTTGGTTGCTTTGCGGCAAAAAATCAATATTCTGGAAAGCAAAATGATGGCAAAACAATGGCAGGAAATTGAATACGATAAATTGCCGTCTTTGGCGTTTGCCAAGCATACCAAAGCCTTTCATCGCAATGATGAGAAGCGTTTTCAAGCCTATTTGCAAGCGGTTGCCAAAGGTGAGAAGAAAATCAATACGGCAACGCTATATTGTTATCAAATTGTGCAGTTGTCGCGTTCTGACCCACAATCTGCCGCAGTATTGTGGCAAAATTTGCCTGATTATACTCGTGGCGAAAACGCTATGGTGGTGGCAGATGTTTCAGGTTCTATGTATGGCACGCCGATGGATATGTCGGTGTCGTTGGCTTTGTATTTTGCCGAACGCAATCGCGGTGCGTTTCACAATTATTTTATGACTTTTTCCGAACGCCCACAGTTAGTGCAAATTTCAGGGCTGACATTGGCACAGAAAATACGCAATATCGAACAAGCCGACTGGGGATATAACACGAATTTGGAAGCGGTGTTTGATACCATTTTGCAGGCGGCAATCAAAGCCCATTCGCCACAACAAGATATGCCTGCGGTGATTTATATTATTTCGGATATGGAATTTGATGAATGTTGCCAAAACAGCAATGCGACTGTTTTTCATCATGCCAAACAGCAATTTGAAAATGCGGGCTACAACTTGCCGCAAGTGGTGTTTTGGAATGTGGCATCGAGAAGCAATCAAACGCTGCCTGTAACGCGTGATGATACGGGCGTGGTATTGGTGAGCGGTGCAAGTCAAGTTACATTTGAACTTGCTGTTGCTGGTAAATCACCGTTGGATTTGATGAATGAAGTGGTTAATTCTGAACGGTATCAGCGGATTGTTGTAGAATAGGGGATTATGGTCGGCGTGGCGAAAGTTGGTTATACGCGCTTGCTTAAATTAGAAACTTGGCGTAAGTTTCTCACAGCAACATAAATGAATAGGGAGCAAGTGATTTGTGAAAGCAAATCGTGTAGGTTCAAATCCTACCGCCGACCGCTTGCAATAATAAAACGGAAGTGAAATAACACTTCCGTTTTTGTTTTTCAGGCAGCCTGAAAAATTACTTTTCTAACATAGGCAACACGGAATTTTTGTCGCCCACTAACAAACCGCTTTGGCTGTAAATGCCGAGTTTGGCACGGGTGTCGGTAATGTCGAGATTTCGCATAGTGAGTTGTCCGATACGGTCAAGCGGCGTGAATGCGGCGTTTTCGACTTTTTCCATGGACAGCCGTTCTGGGGCGTAGGTTAAGTTGGGTGATTCGGTGTTTAAAATGCTGTAATCGTTGCCACGACGCAATTCCAGCGTTACTTCGCCTGTAATCGCTTTGGCGACCCAGCGTTGGGCGGTTTCGCGTAACATTAAGGCTTGGCTGTCGAACCAACGACCTTGATACAGCAATCTGCCCAAACGCAAGCCGTTAATGCGGTATTGCTCAATGGTGTCTTCGTTGTGAATGCCTGTGAGCAAGCGTTCGTATGTGGCGTGCAGCAACGCCATTGCGGGGGCTTCGTAAATGCCACGCGATTTGGCTTCGATAATACGGTTTTCAATTTGATCGGACATACCCAAACCGTGCCGTCCGCCGATTTGGTTGGCGTCCATAATCAATTCAACCAAATCGCTGTACGATTTGCCGTTAATGGCAACAGGCACGCCTTCTTCAAAACGCACGGTAACTTCTTCTTTTTGAATGGCAACTTCGTCTTTCCAGAACGCTACACCCATAATCGGTTGCACAATTTTAATGCCGCTATTTAAAAATTCTAAATCTTTGGCTTCATGCGTTGCACCAAGCATATTCGAGTCGGTTGAATAGGCTTTTTCTGCCGACATTTTATAATCAAAACCGTTGGCAGTTAAAAATGCCGACATTTCTGCTCTGCCGCCTAATTCGTCAATAAAGGCTTGGTCAAGCCACGGTTTGTAGATTTGCAACTGCGGATTAGTCAGCAAGCCATAGCGATAAAAGCGTTCAATGTCGTTGCCTTTGAAAGTGGAACCGTCCCCCCAAATATGCACGCCGTCTTCTTTCATTGCGGCAACCAGCATTGTGCCTGTAACCGCACGCCCCAAAGGCGTGGTGTTGAAATACGGCACGCCGCCTGTGGCAATGTGAAACGCCCCACACTGAATAGCAGCCACGCCCTCGAACGCTAATTGACGGCGACAGTCAATCAAGCGGGCATTTTCTGCACCGTAATTCATCGCTTTTTTAGGGATTGCGTCATAATCGCTCTCATCAGGCTGCCCCAAGTTGGCGGTGTAAGCATAAGGCAACGCCCCTTTTTGCTTCATCCACAATAAAGCAGCAGAAGTATCCAAACCGCCCGAAAAGGCAATGCCCACTTTTTGTCCCACTGGGACACTTTGTAAAATGGTACTCATTTTGAAATATCCGTTAAAATTTGAAAAACCGTTAATGTTAGCATAAATCAGGGATTTCAGGCTGCCTGAAAGGTTTTTTATCTTATTTTTTTAATCTGTTTATGATTTTCTGAACTCACCACTTTTTCGCCTGTTTGTTGTTCTAAATTTAAGCGAGCAACACGAGCAACGCTGCCGCCTTGTCGTGCAATTTGAATATTCTTTTGTAGTGTATCAGGTTGTTTGCGTTTAGAAAGTTCTGTGGTTGAAACTTCTGCTAACATATTGAATACTAATTCTAAATTAGACATATTGTCGCGTAAATTTTCTTTTTTCAAACCTTTTAAATCTTTATATTCACGCGTTTTAAGCCCTGACCATGCTTGGGTAAGAATATCTGTCAATAAGCCAAACTGATTGTGTTCGACACCGCGTTTTTGCCATTCATCGGTTAATTCTTTGCGAATTTCAATCGCTTTTAGGCGTTGATTCACCCATTCGGGCGAATAGCCTTTGTTTAAATAGGTTTGCAAGGCTCGATGAATAGCCATTTCAGGGTCGGCAATTTCGTCTAATCGTTCATTGCCCACTTTGGCTAACCACAGTTTAAACGGCTCGGCTTTGGGGCTGGGTATGGACTGAATAAGACGAAAAATGTTTTCTGTATCCAGCACATCGGTTTTATAATTTTTACCGTCAGCCGCTTGCATTTTCAGTTGTCCGATTTTATCGGACAACTGACTACCTTCTTTTAGTAGTTTGTTTTTTAAGTCATTCCAGTATTTTCTTGGTCTATCTGTGCCTGTCAAAACCGCCACAATATCCACAACGGCAAAATACCATTTTTCTTGTTCATTGTCCCACAATGAACGCACTTGATAATCTTCAAACAGTTTAATCGCAGTTTGTTGTTCTTTGGGTGTGGGCATTTTATACTCCTATTCAATGATTTCAGGCAGGCTAAAAACGCTTATTTGCCACGCAAAAACAATTTATCCAAGTCTGCCAAGCCTAATTCAATCCAAGTTGGTCTGCCGTGATTGCACTGGTTGCTGCGTTCGATGGTTTCCATTTGTCGCAGTAAAGCGTTCATTTCAGGCAGGGTCAAGTTTTTGCCTGCACGGGCGGACGAATGGCAGGCGGTTGTGGCGAGTATGTGGTTTTCTAATGCGGCGACTTCGTTGCTGCTCCCAAATTGTGCGATTTCTGCTAATAATTTTTGCACCAACGCCACAGGTTCAATATGCGGCAAATCTTTGGGAATGCTGTAAATGGCAATTTCATTGCCTTGATTTTTCAGCGAAAAACCGTATTTTAACAGCAATTCGCGGTTTTCTGTGAGCGTGGCGATTTCTTCGTTTGTGGCTTGAAATTTCAGCGGTATCAACAAGGCTTGGGCAGGAATTTTGCCTGTTTGTTTGTGCGTTTTTAGGCGTTCATATGTAATGCGTTCGGCGGCGGCGTGCATATCAACCAAAACCAAGCCATTTGTGTTTTGTGCCAAAATATAAATGTGGTGCAGTTGGGCTAATGCAAAACCTAATGGCGGAATATCTTGTTGATTTTCAATATCTTGCAAATTTTCAGGCTGCCTGAAAATATCTTCATCTACCGTATCGTTATTGCCATAAAATGGGGCATATTTTTGCAGAATATCACCGCTTTCACGCAATTTCAGGCTGCCTTGTTTGGGTGATGAAACATGATACGACACAGGCGATTTTTTATATGTATTATCAATGCCTTGTGTTTTGAACACTTCACCAAAAACCGCAGACGGCGAACTAATCGAAGCGGTTTCGCCCGCATGTGTTTTCGCCAAAACTTTGTGCAGAGCATGCACAATAAATTGATGAATGGTAGACGCATTTCTAAACCGCACTTCGGTTTTTGTGGGCGACACATTGACATCGACCTCACCCACAGGCATTTCTAAAAACAGCACAAAAGACGGCGTGATTTGATTGTGCAGTACATCGCGATACGCCTGTTTAACGGCGTGTAGCACGGTTTTATCGCGTACAAAACGGCGATTGACAAAGCAAAATTGTTGTGAAGATTTTCCGCCGTCAAAAGACGGTTTAGCAATAAATCCGTTTAATTTCAAATGGTTATTTTGTTCATTCACAGGCAAAGCGGCTGCCTGAAAATTTTTGCCCATAATTTCGCCCATGCGTTCGTCCAGTGATTGAATGGGCAATTTCAAAATATTTTTGCCGTTGTGAATAAGCGAAAAAGCAATCTGCGGATTGACTAACGCCAGTCGTTCGACCACGCTTAAACAATGGGCATATTCTGTGGCGTCCGACTTCAAAAATTTACGGCGTGCAGGGGTGTTAAAATAAATTTCATTCGCTTCAATCGTTGTGCCGTTATCGCCTGCGGCAGGGGCAATCTCGCCCAAAACGCCGTCTGCGGCTTCAATCTTAAAAGCGTGCGGTGCATCTTGGGTTTTGGAAGTGAGCGACAGACGGGTTACAGACGCAATACTCGCCAAACCTTCGCCACGAAAACCCATAGTCGCCACGCGTTCTAAATCGGCAAGCGAGTGAATTTTGCTGGTCGCATGCCGTGATAAGGCGTTGATTAAATCGTCCTGCTCAATGCCTACGCCATTGTCTTTAATACGCATTTGTTTCACGCCGCCTGCGGTTAAGGCAATGTCAATCTGCGTAGCATGAGCGTCAATGCTGTTTTCTATCATCTCTTTTAAAGCGGCGGCAGGGCGTTCAACCACTTCGCCTGCGGCAATTTGATTGATTAAATGGTCGGGCAATTTGTGAATTTTGGGCATAACGGTTTCTCTTGATTGATATTTTCAGGCAGCCTGAAAAAGGGTATTTTAACGGTTTTCAGGCTGGCTGAAAGTATTTTAAATGCTGTTTGCTCAACAAGTATAAAAAGAACTTCTAAAAATTAAAAAATTAAAACAATCGGTTTTATTTTTAACAAACGGATTTGTTCGTATCTCACGGCATTCACGATATTTATTGATAAATACCAAAAATTCACGCGAAAACCGTTAGGTTTGAGCAAATCCGTTTGTTTATTTAAAAATGTAAAAATTACTGTAAATTTGAATTTTTGTCAGATACCCAAAAATTAAAAATAACTGGATTACTACGACTTGACTTCGTTAAGTCTCGCAATGACGAAAAAGGGGTTGCCTGAAAACCATTCTGCATTGCCATTCTTCGTAGTGGTGAGATTGCGTACGCATTGCTTTACAGCAATGCTCGCAATGACGGTAATTTTTTTGGCTACGCCGAATGCTATTTCAGGCAGCCTGAAAATCAAATCTCAAACATTCCCTGCCCCAAAAATTCGCCTTTTTGAAAACCTGGTAGCGTAAAGAAATAGCCGCCGCCGAATGGGCGGATATATTCTTCCAGCGGTTCGCCGTTCATGGCGTTCTGCACAAAGATAAAGCCATCATCTAAATTTGCTTGATAGATAATCATCAACAAGCCCACATCTAACTGTTTGTTTTTCGCCAAACCTAATGAGTAGTTAAATGGACGGCGTAAAATGCGGTGTTTTTCCCAGCCTGCGTTGCGGGGGTTGCCCAAACGCATGTGGCTGTCAATCGGAATGGATTTGCCATCGCAGTTGCCTTCATCACTGCGACAATCGCCTGTGTAGTTGGGCGTATCGCTTTCGTGTTTTTGCCCTAATGGGGCACCGCTGTATTTTTCGCGTCCGAAAATGGTGTCTTGTTCTTGCAAGGGCGTTCTGTCCCAAAATTCAACAAACTGGCGGATTAGTCGCACCGCTTGATAACTGCCGTTTTTCGCCCATTTCGGTTCGTCTAAACTGTTTTCAGCAACGCCTGTCCATAACACTTCATCGGCGATTTTGGGGTTGGATATATCGGGGTTGCCTGAACCGTCTCGATAGCCAAATAAATTGCGTGCCGCCATCGCACCTGGTTCGGTTTTCGGCAGCCAGCCGTCCAAAGACCAACGCGGCACGGCAAATTTGGCGGTGTTTTTAATAATATCGCGTAAGGCGTTTTGGCAAGTTTCGGGCGAATACGCACAAAATTGAATGCTAATATCGCCATCGCACCAGTCGATATTCAGTTTGTCATTCGGAAAGCGTTTCATTTCTTTCAGACGCAAAGGTTTTTTATCCGCCAAACCAAAACGGCTGTCAAACAGCGTATCGCCGACTGATACGGTAATCGTCAAGCCGTCTGTACGCAAGGTTTTGCCTAATAAACCACTGGCTTCGGGCGGCAATTTTGGGTCTGTGTCTTTAATTTCGCCGCCTTGTGTGAGAAATTCAATGCGGGCGGTCAAAATGCGAAAATAATCAATCAGGCGATTTTGATCGTTAATAGTTAAATCAAATGTGGTTAAATTGCCAAACAACTGGTGCGGCGTGGTAATGCCCGCTTGATGAACGCCAAAGCAGTCGTAACGGCTATCGGTGTTGGGTTGAGCGTTTTCAGGCTGCCTATTTGTTGTGCTTTGCGGCGTGGCGTTTTGCTGTTTGCCACACGATGACAATAAAACGCTGCTGCCCAAAGCGGTGATAGCGGCAGTTTTCAGCAAATGCCGCCGCGATAAATGGTTTATGTTTTGTGTGTCCATAACAATATTTCCTTATTTTTTAGATAAAAAAGTCTGAATAAAAGTGCTGTATTCAGACATAAAAAACACTTGTTTTATTAAGGGGTTATTTGCTTTCAGGCTGCCTGAAATGGTTTTAATGGCGTGGGCAACAAGTTGCCCACCCTACACCAGTGCTTTATCGTTTTGGTGGGTCGAAGACCCACCCTACGGTTATTTTGCCATAATTGTTTGCAAATAATTATTTAAGCCGATTTCATTTATCAGCGATTGTTGCGTTGTCAATTCGTCAGCATAATCTTCGCTGTTTTGCAAAAAGTGTTGCAGAATATCGCGAGAAACAAAATCCTGCACTTGTTCGCAAGCGTCAATGCCTTTGCGTAAAGCACTGATATGGCGGTTTTCCAAATCCAAATCATTTGCCAAAATTTGTGGCACAGTGTCGCCGATTTTCAACTGTCCCATATCTTGCAAATTGGGCGTGGTTTCCAATAACAACAGCCGTTCGCTCAAACGGTCGCATTCTTTCATCATATGAATGGAGCGTTTGTAAAGCATGCTGCCCAATCCACAAAAACCTTGATAATTCAATATCTTGGCGTGTAGAAAATATTGGTTAATGGCAATCAGACTTAACGCCACACTTTGATTAAGTGCGTTTAGGGCAGGTTGTGCGGTGTGCATAACGCCCCCTTACTGCATACTTTGTAAATAATTTTGCAAACCCAGCGTGTCAATTAAGCGAAGTTGCTGTTCTAACCAGTGAGCGTGGTCTTCTTCGGTGTCTTTTAATTGAGCCAACAGCATATCGCGAGAGACAAAATCCAACGCCTTTTCGCACAAGGCAATGCCTTGTTTGAGTGCATCTCGCACCGACAATTCCACTGCCAAATCCGCTTGCAACATGGTTTCAACGCTTGTGCCAACTTGCAAGTTTTCAGGCTGCATATCGGGTTTGCCGCCCAACATTAAAATGCGGGTAATGAGTGCGTCCGCATGCTGGGTTTCTTCTTCCATTTCGTGATTGAAATGTTCAAACAGTTTGTTGTAGCCCCATTCGCGATACATTCTTGAATGGATAAAATATTGGTCGCGAGCCATTAACTCGCCTGCCAAAAGTTTGTTCAAATAGTCAATGACTTGTTTGTCGCCGTTCATGGTTTGGTTCCTTTTTTACTGAAAATATTTATGCTGCTTTTTGTAACTTATTGACACACATAGTATTTTTGGTATGACAATGCACGCTTTTGACTTCGTCCATACAACAGCCGCAACATTTGCCTGCCTTGAACTTGTCTTGAATTTCTTCCACACTTGCACCGCGTAAAGTGCTTTGCTGAATGTCATCACGCGTAACGCCGTAACATAAACAAATATACATTGTGTTTGGCTCCATAAAAACAGTATTGATAGCAAATTTCATTTGCAATGATAACACAAAAACAAGAATAATTCTTGTTTTTATCATTTGTTGTGATGGATTGTGATATGTTGGGTATTCAGGCTGCCTGAAATT
>JAFWTP010000084.1 GCA_017518845.1 Neisseriaceae bacterium | reverse complement strand
TATCGCTTTCCCAATGCCCGAAAAGTGGCGAATCTTTTAGGCGAATTTTTTGTCCTGCCACATTGTATTTTTGTTGAATCGCTTTGGATAATGGTGCGTGCAAGCCGTAACTCCACAGAACCGCCTTGGCACTAAATGTGCGCATTTGCGTGGGTGCTTTTTGCCAACTTTTTACTTTGGGATACCAAGTGTCTTGCGACAGCACGCGCACCAAATCTCGAATACTGTCGTAATCGGAAAAAACTTTATCGTCCAAACGATGAAAATAAACTCGTCTGCTGTCGGGATAAGTAAAAATATGTGCTTGTTTTTCTTTGGAAAATTTTTCCAAATAATCTTCAAAAAAAGGTTTGAGATGTGTTGCCGCAAGGTTGCTGCTTGTTTTGGTTTCATCAGCAACTTTTTGCGGTTTAAGCGTAGCAGGCATTTTGCTGACTTTGCTTTTCACGCTATCCGCTACTTTTTTGCGTGCCGTTGTTTTCTTTTCAGGCTGCCTAACAGGAATTTCCACTTCTTCGCTAACGGCTACTGGCTTGAAATTGCTAATGGTTTCACGCATTAACTTATTGAGTGCCATAGAAGTTATCGGAAATTTCAACGGCGCTGCCACAGGTTTTAAGTCGCTTGGCACAATGCCGTCAAACAAAATCGGACGGGCAAGTTTTTGCGGATTTTCAAAACGCTGTTTGCTGCCCAACAAAAACAAGTCGGCACGCTCCGCACTGTCGGTAATTTGCCACAAACAAGCACCGCCATCTTCATAACGAGACAAACGGTTAATGGCTTTCAAATGCTGCAAAAACAGGCTTTTACTATCATCAGACAGCCCGTCTAAATACAGAGAAATTTCTTTTTTATTCATCATCAATACTCGTTGCATTTTCTAAACGGGCAGTATGCTATCATAAATGATAAAATAAATGAAGTTATTTTTTTTCAAGCACTTAACTGATTATATAAAAAAGATATTCGATGAATTAAGGGATAATCGTGGGGCAGGTGTCATCTTTTTTTCAGGCTGCCTGAAAGCACCATTATATTTGATAAGTTGATAACATTAACACAGCAGGTTTAATCTTTTCTTTCAGGCAGCCTGAAAATATGTATTGAACCGCGTGGGTAACAAAGTTACCCACCCTACACCTGATTATATAAAAAAGATATTCGATGAATTAAGTGTCAATCGTAGGGCAGGTTTCAGGCAGCATGAAACACAATCACAAGCGATAATCATCAATTTCGGATAAAATAGCGAATTATTTTTTCAAACGAAAGTTTAAGTCAAATGACGCAATCTTTAAGTTATCGTGATGCAGGCGTGGATATTGACGCAGGCGATGCTTTGGTGGAAAAAATCAAACCATTCGCACGCCGCACCATGCGTCCCGAAGTGTTGGGCGGTTTGGGCGGTTTTGGGGCGATTGTGGAAATTTCCAAGAAATATCAAAACCCTGTGCTGGTGTCAGGCACGGACGGCGTGGGTACCAAACTGCGTTTGGCGTTTGAATGGAATCGCCACGACACGGTGGGCATTGATTTGGTGGCAATGAGCGTGAATGATATTCTCGTGCAAGGTGCAGAACCTTTGTTTTTCTTGGATTATTTTGCTTGCGGCAAATTGAATGTCGAACAAGCCGCCGCCGTGATTCAAGGCATTGCCAAAGGTTGCGAAGAATCAGGCTGTGCCTTAATCGGCGGCGAAACCGCAGAAATGCCCGATATGTATCCTGTGGGCGAATACGATTTGGCAGGCTTTGCGGTGGGCGTTGCCGAAAAAGAGCAAATCATCACAGGCAAAGAGATTGTGGCTGGCGACTGCGTGTTGGGCTTGGCATCTAACGGCATTCACTCAAACGGTTTTTCTTTGGTGCGAAAAATTTTGGACAAAGCCAAACCCGATTTGGACGCGGAATTTGATAACGGCAAATCTTTGAAAGACGCAATTATCGCCCCCACACGGCTGTATGTAAAACCGCTGTTAGCGGCGATGAAAACCATTAAAATCAAAGGTATGGCACACATTACAGGCGGCGGCTTGTTAGAAAATATCCCCAGAGTGTTGCCTGAAAATACGGTTGCCGAAATTAAAGCCGCCGCTTGGCAAATGCCTAAATTATTCAAATGGTTGCAAGATAATGGCAATGTTGCACAACACGAAATGTACCGCACATTCAACTGCGGCATTGGTATGGTGGTGATTGTGTCGCCAGACGATAAACAAGCCGCCATTAACCTGTTGCGTGGCATGGGTGAGACTGTATTCGATTTAGGCACAATTCGCCCACGACAAGGCGATGAAGCACAAACGCAGATTGTGTAAATTGAATTGACGATAAAAAGCCATTGGAAAACAATGGCTTTTCTGTTTTCAGGCAGCCTGAAAAGCATTTTTCTGCACAAAATCAATTTTTAACTTCGTTATTGTGTGATTTAATTCCTTCGCAATCCATTGGTTTACTTCATAAATCAATAATTTTAGTCTAACGACTAAAATCAGGCTGCCTGAAAAGGTTATTTTGCAGTAATATTTCACCTATTTAATCACATTTTCAATAGAAAGCAATCCGATGAGCAGTCAAGCATTTGAAATTGCACGCACGGAAGATGGTGTGTCGCAGTATTTGTTGTCGAATATGATTAAC
>JAFWTP010000083.1 GCA_017518845.1 Neisseriaceae bacterium | reverse complement strand
ATACCCACTCACTTGTTATTTAATCATTCAAAATAACAATATAATAAGTAAAATACATCCATATGATAATATTTGGCAGATTATTAGCAATAATATAAATATAATTGAAAAGATGAGAGAAAATCAAAAAAGTACAAAAGAACAATTCAAAGCCAAAATAACTTCGGTTTTCAAACAACACGAAGATAAACTAAAAGTATTTTTATCACAACTCAAAGAACAATAATCCCTTTCAGGCAGCCTGAAAATGAACACAGCAACCACAAAACAACAAAAATATCTGCCGTGGATAATGGCGGCGGCTGTGTTTATGCAAATGTTAGACGCAACCATTCTCAACACTGCCCTACCCGCTATGGCACAGGATTTGGGCGTGTCGCCTTTGAATATGCAAATGGCGATTATTGCTTATGCCCTAACGCTTGCCTTGCTTATGCCTTTGGGCGGTTCTTTGGCAGACCGTTTTGGCACCAAACGCATTTTTATGCCTGCGGTTATTTTGTTTGGTATTGGTTCTATTTTGTGTGCGTCTGCCACTTCCTTAAATCAGTTAATTTTCTATCGCATTATTCAAGCCACAGGCGGTGCATTGATGACACCGATTGCACGATTAGCCTTAATTCGCTCATTTGAAAAATCGCAGTGGTTAAGCGTTTTAACTTTTGCAGTAACCCCTGCCCTATTAGGCCCTTTAATTGGACCTATTTTAGGCGGTTATTTAACCGTTTTAGCGTCTTGGCACTGGATATTTTTGATAAATATACCGATTGTTGTCATAGGTTTATGGTTTTCATACCGCTATTTTCCAAATTGTTATGGCGAACAAAAATCAATCGACTGGATAGGTTATGTTTTATTTGCCTTATTTGCTTTTTTAATTACATTGGGATTAGATTTAATTGGCAGAATAAGCCAAGTATTTTATCTATCTTGCTTGTTATTGGGCATTATTTTTCTGTTATTTTATTTTCTTTATGCACGCAAAAAAGACAATGCCATTTTCCCCATTTCTTTATTTTCCGTGCGTACTTTTAGAATTGGTTTTATGGGCAATTTATGCTCGCGAATTGGTATTAGTTCTATGCCAATTTTATTGCCTTTATTGTTTCAGGTTGCCTTTGATGTATCACCCGATATTGCAGGCTGGTTACTTGCACCGATTGCGGCAGCGTCTATGCTCACCAAGTTTGTTATTTCTAAAATAATCAATTATTTCGGTTATCGCACAGTGTTAATCAGCAATACCATTTTAATCGGTTTATGTATTGCGTCTTTTGCCCTACCGCCCACAAATACTTTAATTATTTTATTTGTGCCAATGCTGTTTTTAATGGGCTTACTCAATTCCGTGCAATTTTCATCAATGAACACCATTATTTTAGCCGACTTAAAACCCGAACAAAGTAGCAGTGGCAACACTTTACACGCTATCAATCAGCAACTATCCATTAGTTTTGGCTTGGCAGCAGGTATGTCGCTATTGCGTTTAGCACAAGATTTTCTGCCCGACAACAACACACACAATGCTTTTCGCATAACCTTTATTATCTTGGGGCTGACTACTGCTATTTCTTCTTTAATTTTCAGTAAGTTAAGAAAAACGGACGGCGTTCATTTAATCAAGAAAAAATAATATTTCAGGCAGCCAGAAATCATCACTCAATCAATAAAAAAACTTAACTTTTATCACCATAATCGTTTAAAATGACGAGTTTTTATGGAAATGCTTTCAGGCAGCCTGAAAGCGTTTGAAATTATCATTCGGAGCCATTGAAATGGACGAAAACTTAAAAGAAGCCGCATTAAACTTTCACGAATATTTGCAACCAGGCAAAATTCAAGTAACGCCAACCAAGCCGTTGGCAACGCAATACGATTTATCTTTGGCATATTCGCCAGGTGTTGCCGCTCCTTGTATGGAAATTTATGACGACCCTGCCGCGTCTTATAAATACACCGCTCGCGGCAATTTGGTTGCCGTTATTTCCAACGGTACAGCCGTTTTGGGTTTGGGCAATATCGGTGCGTTGGCTGGCAAGCCTGTGATGGAAGGCAAAGGTGTTTTGTTCAAAAAATTCGCAGGCATTGATGTGTTTGACATTGAAGTGAATGAAACCGACCCTGATAAATTAGTCGATATTATCGCGTCTTTGGAACCCACTTTCGGCGGCATTAACTTGGAAGACATTAAAGCCCCCGAATGTTTTTATATTGAGAAAAAATTGCGAGAACGCTGCAATATTCCTGTGTTCCACGATGACCAGCACGGCACGGCAATCATCACCGCCGCAGGCGTTTTGAACGGCTTGCGTGTTGTGGGTAAAAAAATTGAAGATGTCAAATTAGTGTGTTCGGGTGCAGGTGCGGCAGCGATTGCGTGCTTGGAATTGTTAGTGGCACTCGGTATGAAACGCTCAAATATCACCGTGTGCGATTCCAAAGGCGTGATTTACAAAACCCGTTCTGACCGTGAAAGAATGGACGAATCGAAAGTGCGTTTTGCGATTGACGACAACGGACAACGCGTTTTGGCAGACGCAGTGGCGGGCAAAGACATTTTCTTGGGGCTATCTTCTGCAAATGTGTTAAAGCCTGAAATGCTGAAAACAATGGCAGATAATCCGATTGTGTTTGCTTTGGCGAATCCGCAACCTGAAATTTGGCCGCCCGAAGCCAAAGCCGCAAGACCTGATGTAATTATCGGCACAGGTCGTTCTGATTTTCCTAATCAAATCAATAATGTATTGTGTTTCCCTTTCATTTTCAGGGGGGCATTAGATGTGGGGGCAACCACAATTAACGAAGCGATGAAACTGGCTTGCGTGCGTGCGATTGCCGACTTGGCAATGGTAGAACAAACCGATGAAGTGTCATCGGCTTACGGCGGTCAAGAATTGTCGTTTGGTGCGGAATACCTTATTCCCAAGCCATTTGACCCACGCTTGATTATTAAAGTTGCCCCAGCAGTGGCACAGGCGGCGATGGATAGTGGCATTGCCACGCGTCCGATTACCGATATGAACGCTTATATCGAAAAATTGACGCAATATGTGTATAAATCCAACTTATTTATGCGTCCTGTGTTTGCCCAAGCCAAGAAAAACCCCAAACGCGTGGTATTGTGCGAAGGCGAATCGTCTCGCGTTCTGCACGCCACACAACAAATTGTGGCACAAAAAATCGCCAAACCGATTTTGGTCGGACGCAGTCGCATTATTGAAGCAAAACTGCAAAAATTAGGTTTAACCGTTCAGGCAGGCAAAGATTTCGAGTTAGTCGATGTTGAATCCGACAATCGTTACGACACCTACTGGCAAGAATATTACAACCTAACCAAACGGCAAGGCGTTACCGAAGCGGTTGCACGCCGCCGCTTGCTGACCGACACCACGCTCATCGGAGCGATGATGTTGCGACACGGAGACGCAGACGCTTTGGTGTGTGGCACATTCGGCTCGTTTGACCAGCATTTTGACATACTCGAACAAGTCATCGGCTACGAACACCAAGACAAGATTGCTGCCGCGATGAATGCACTCATTCTGCCACAGGGCAATTTGTTTATCACCGACACCTATGTGAATGACGAGCCTGATGCTTACACCTTATCACGCATTGCCGCTATGGCAGCCGAAGAAATGCGGCATTTCGGCATTAAACCGCAAGCGGCACTGTTGGCAAACTCCAACTTCGGTGCACCACAAAGCGAAGTGGGCAGAAAAATGGCAGAAGCCTTAAAAACCATTCGCCAAAACTCGCCCGAATTAGAAATTGACGGCGAAATGCAAGGCGATGCGGCACTCTTGCCTGAAATGCGTAAAAAAATCCTGCCCGACACCACACTCAACGGCTCGGCAAACTTGTTGGTTATGCCAAATATTCAGGCAGCCAATATCAGTTACAACCTATTGCGTGTCTCCGCCGCAGACGGCGTAACCATAGGACCAATCCTAATGGGCATCGCCAAACCCTGCCATATTGTTACCCCAATTTCGTCTGTTAGACGAATCATCAATATGGTTGCGATTGCAGTGGTTGATGCACAACGGGAAAGTTAATTGATTTTTCAAAACAAAACGGACGGTTTGAAAACTGTCCGTTTTTTTAACTTCACTTCGTCCGCCCTACGCTGTTTCAGGCTGCCTGAAAAGCGTTAATTTAAATCCAAAGGCGATAATTTTTTAAATATTTCTAAATATCGTTTGCCTTGTTTTTCTTGATTAGTCAATTCACTCTCTGGGATAAAAAAAGGCATACCCTTGATTGTGTTATCATTGCAAGCGGCAAGCACATAATCAAAACTACCATTATCACTCATCACACGCCAAGTGCCTAAACAATGTATTTTTTTGTTGTTCAAAAAATACAAAATTTGTTCGCTACCTTCCACACCTTCCCAAGAATCATATCTTTTCAATTCACCTTGTTCATTAAAAAGATAATTTTCACCCGAAGAATAATCTTCTTCATTTTCAATTATCAATAAATCCAAACGACTGCCGTTATTCATTTCAGGACAATTCTCTGATATGGGTGAAAAATAAAAATTCAATTCACTTGTGTTATTATTTGAATGAATAATCACTTTGGTTTGCATTTTTAAGTGATTTTCTTCTTTACTTTCTTGAATTTTTTTCTTTATTTCGTTAAATCGATTATCAATCAACTTGATTTCTTGATGATTTTTTGCTTCATTTGCTTTAATTATGCGTTGAGCAATATTTTCTTCTTCTATATAAGATTGTTGCAGGGCTTTTACTAAATCTGTATATTGAGAAAATTGTTTTTTAATCGCTTGTAATTCGGCGTTATTTTTTTGTAAATTTTCAGGCAGCGTTTGTATTTTTCCTTGACTTAAAAAATAAATCCGCTCCTGTTTTTTACCGTCATACAAGTTATCGTTGATATAATAAAAAACAGGTTGATTTTTATCATCAAACAAATATTCTCGATAAAACTTTTGGGCAGAAATATTAAAACTTTCACGAATGAACTTTGCCTGATTGTGATGATTTAAAATAATTTCCACCTTTTTATGCCCCACACCTGTGGCACAATAATTTCTATCCCTATCAATAATAATTTTATGGGCATTTTGGCCATTTTGTACGGCTTGATATTCACGGCGAATTTTTTTAATTTCATCGCTATCGGCAGCATGAACACCGCCTAAAAAACCGCTCAATGCAATGCCCAAAAATACGGCGGTGATTTTTTTCATTTGTGTACTCCTAATATTAAGTTAAACGGGCGAACAGCACGAAACCACAGGCAAAACCTTTTCCGCTTGCCACGCCCGTGCTTGTTGAATGTCTTGTGCAATGTGTTGTTTGAGTGCGTCAAGATTGTCGAATTTCTGTTCGTCTCGCAATTTTGCCAAAAACGTAACGGTTAAGCGTTTGCCGTATAAATCACCATTAAAATCAAATAGATGAACTTCTAAATGCTGCGTTTTTTCGTCTGCCACAGTGGGGTTATAGCCAAAATTAGCCACCCCGCGTTTTTTACCAAAATCGCCTATTACTTCAACCACATACACGCCATGCAAAGGATAATTGTGCGGCGGCAGATAAATATTCGCAGTCGGACAGCCGATACTTCTGCCTAATTTTTTGCCGTGCATCACCCTGCCTGAAATGGCGTAGGCTCTACCCAACAGTTGATGAGCCAGCGTTAAATCGCCTGCTGCCAACGCTTGCCGCACCGCCGTGCTGGACGCGCGTTTGCCTTGCAATAACACCGTTTGCACTTGTTCGCTTTCAAACGCGATTTGTTGCTGCAAAAAAGCAAAATCGCCTTGCCGTTTTAAGCCAAAACGAAAATCATCACCCACAAGTAAGTATTTGATATTTAATTTGTTAATTAGAATTTTTTGTACAAAGTCAGCAGGCGTATGCAGCGTCAATGCGTGATTAAATCGCAACACCCACGCCGCGTCAATCAAACCGCCGTTTTGCAACAGTTGCAATTTGTCGCGTAAAGGCGTTAGGCGAAAGGGGCGTTCGGTCTGATGAATGCGAGCAAAATATTCCATTGGCTGCGGTTCAAACAGCATAATCGCCGTGGGCAAACCGCGTTTGTCCGCCGCTTGCCGCAGTTGCCGCAAAATCTGACAATGCCCCAAATGCACGCCGTCAAAATTGCCGATTGTCAAGGCGACACCCTGTGCAAAAAAAGGACACGCCGCCATTCCAGGATAAATTTTCATTATCAAATGTGTGTGTTGCTAAAAGGTGTTTATTTTACGCCGTTTTTAGACTTTCAGGCAGCCTGAAAAATCGTTAATGTACAAAATTTACAACAATTCCCCAAAAATCTACACAATCTGCTTTTATTTGGCGTTGTTGTTTTGCTACAATAAGCAACACTTTCAGGCTGCCTGAAAATGAAACTTCAAAATATTCACACCGTGAATATTTTGCGTTTGTGAGCATTGCAAACAAATGGATTGCGTAGCAATCAAGTTGAAATTTCTGCGAGCCGCAAGGCGAAGCTACACTTGGTTTTTGGCTTTTTAATAATGCAATTTTTCTATGATTAAAAAGTCGATTTTTGAATATTTTTCAATGAATTAGGATTGACAAAATGCGTAAAACAGGGTATAATTATGTGCAAACAGCAAACAGCAAACAAGCATAACTGCTTAACTTCTTTTTTCTCATCTTTCAGGCTGCCTGAAGGGTTCGTTCAAAAACTTCTTCCTTTCACCCTTTCCATTTCATTATTATCACTCACCGCCTGTGGCACGATGACGGGTATTCCTGCACATGGTGGCGGCAAACGATTTGCGGTGGAGCAGGAACTGATTTCTGCCAGTAGCCGTGCGGCGGTGAAAAATATTGATTTATCTGCCCTGCAAGGTAAAAAAGTTGCTGTTTTTGTATCGATGATAGGCGATCAAGGTTCGGGCATAATGACTGGTGGGCGTTATTCGATTGACGCGCTTATTCGTGGCGAATATCAAAACTTGCCTAAATCGATTACAAATTATTCCTATCCCACTTATGAAACCAGTGCCCTAACCGATACAGACGGCTTAAAAGGTACAACTAACTCAACTTCGGTACTCAATGCCCCAAGTTTAAGCGTTAATCGCAATGAAGGACAAAACACGCGGGCGGGTTTTGGTATTAACGCAAATGGTTTGGGCGATTATAAAAACGAAACGCTGATACAAAATCCACAGGACGGTGCGTTTTTCTCTCGGCTGATACAAACGGTTATGTTTTTAAAAGGCATTCAAATCGTCCCCAGTGAATATGCTGATGTCGATTTGTTTGTGAATGTTGATGTATTCGGAACTATAAGAAGTCGCACCGAATATCATTTGTATAATGCCGAAAGTTTGAAATCACAAACCAAAATTGAATATTTTGCGATTGATAAACAATCTCGACAAGTGATTGTTAAACCAAAAGTTTCCGCCTTTGAAAGCCAGTATTTAGAAAAATACATTCTTTGGACGGGACCATTTAAAACCGTTAAAACAGTGAAATCTGCTGACCCTTTAATGGTGGATTTTTCGGATATTGTACCTAATTCAAAAGTTTCAGGCAGCCTGAATAATTCTTCTGATGAATTTAATTCACAAACAGGAGAATTGCCAAGCGATGAAATTATTAGAAATAGAAGAAGATAAAAATAAAAGGGAAATAAAATGAATATTAAAAAATATCTTTCAGGCAGCCTGAAAATTGTTTTGGCAGGTATTGTTGCCATTTCTGCCAATACCGCATTAGCAAATTCTGACTTAACCAAATCGGAAAATTATTTTCCAGGTGCAAAATATGACTTATTTAACGGCGGACGATTTGCTCGGCAGGGTTCTAAAATTGTTGATGTGAATAACCATATTCGGGTCAATACTTCAAGCGTTCAGGCAGGGGCAATGTTGATTGAACTACAACAATACGGCGGTGGCATTGAGTTTGAACGCAGTTTTGAAAATCACCCCTTATCCGAACACGGTTCTTGGAGCCGTTCTAATAAACGCCAACTGCCGTTTTTTCATGGCAGTGTGAGCGGTGGCTTGTCTATGGGAGTTTCAAAAGGCACAATTTACGGCGTAGAAATTCACCCCGAAGACGCATACGATGCCGCAGACGGTGGCAACCACCCTTATGATATTTACAATTATCGTATTAGTGGGCAATCAATTACCACTTCAATAGACCCACTGGATTTACCAAGATTGTTGCCGACACCACTGGTTAGTCCGTATAATGGCAACGGTGATAACGGTAGTATTGGGCAGGCTGAAAGTGGTGCAGACACAGATAGCCGAGATGATAATATTCGTAATGAATACACAAATGGGCAACCTGAAAAATCCGATGACGGCAGTTGGGATAATGCAGAAGTCAAATCGCCCATAGATGTTAATAAAGCGGAACTTGCGATTGATGGGGCTGGTTGGACAACTGATTTTTTAACCAGTTTAGGCAAAAAATACAATCCAAACAAACTGTCCATCGTGCGATTAGAAGAGCAAGCACTTACTGATCCTCGTGCCAAAAAGTTAATGGACGATATTGGACGGTTTGGGGACGATGTTGCTGATAAATATAAGAAGCCCATTTCTGGTAGTGGCAAAGATAGAGCAACGGACATTCCTAGTTGGGCAAAAGGAAAAAAACCTTATACTTGGGAAAATGGTAAGACTTATGCACAACGCCTAATGGATGAAAAATACGGAAAAGGTAATTGGAAAACTTCAAGCAAGGAGTATAGTGAGCTTAAAAAACATGGGGATCGTGGCTATGAATAAACCCGATTACTCAAAAAAGCGTGATACTTTTGTTTTGTATCATGCCTATGATTATGGTAAAGAAAAAGAACATACAGAAACGAAAATTTTAGGTGTGTATAGTTCAAGGAAAAAAGCCAAAGAAGCCATTGAAAGATATAGACATTTAGAAGGATTTTGTGATTATCCTAAAAAATGTTTTCAAATAGATGAATATAATATTGATTACGATATGTGGTGGAATGAAGGCTTTTTTAATTCCGATTAGCAAGCGTAGGGTGGCAACTTGTTGCCCACGATAACATAATGATTTTATAAATATTTTTATGTTTTGTGGTAAAAATGACAACAAAACT